>CAYGNZ010000159.1:0-7519 GCA_964351345.1 uncultured Bdellovibrionales bacterium
GATCCGCGTGTCGTCACCCGATTTGCGGTGGTGCATCAGCGCTATAGTACAAACACTGCACCAAGTTGGGAACGCGCCCAACCGTTTCGTTTCATCGCGCACAATGGTGAAATCAACACCCATCGTGGTAACTGCAACTGGATGAAGGCAAAAGAGGGTTTGTTGAGGATGCCTGTTGCCGAAGGTGAGGAGGAGTATCCTTATCCAACGATACCTCCTGGCTTAAGTGACTCTGGTTCTTTAGATGCCGCAGTGGAGTTACTCTACCATGGAGGACGTAGCCTTCATCATTGCATGAGCATGCTCGTGCCGCCTGCTTGGGAGAAACATCAAGAGCTTGATCAAGAGGTGCGTGCCTTCTTCGAATATCATTCGTTTTTACAGGAGCCATGGGATGGGCCTGCGGCCGTGGTATTTTGTGATGGGGTCCATCTTGGCGCTCTCCTTGATCGTAATGGTCTTCGTCCAGCGCGCTACACTGTCACTCGAGATGGAGAGGTGGTTCTCGCCTCAGAAACCGGCGTGGTGTCGTTTGACGATGAGCAGATTCTTCAAAAGCAGCGGGTGGGTCCTGGATCGATGTTGCTACTTGACCTCGAACGAGGCGAGGTGGTGAAGGATGAAGAAATCAAGAAAATGCTTGCCGCTCGCGCTCCGTATCGCCAGTGGAGGGAAGAAAATGCAGTCGATATTGCTTCTCTCGTTAACGAGGCAGTTCAAGCACCCAAGCCCGAACTAGACACCATCGATGCGCTCGCCGCCTTTGGATATACCGAAGAGGAGCTTCGCCTTCTTATTCAGCCACTCGGTGAGCAAGGGCAGGAAAGTATCGGGTCAATGGGGAGTGACACTCCGCTTGCGGTATTTAGCGCGAAACGACCCCTACTGTTTGACTATTTTAAACAACTCTTTGCGCAAGTCACCAATCCACCACTTGATGCGATACGAGAGGAGCTTGTCACCTCGCTGCGGATGTATCTTGGGCGCAGCAGAAACCTACTTTCTGAGGACCCTCTGCACTGCCAGAAGATTTTACTTCAATGTCCCGTGTTGACTGAGCAGGAACTTGCGGCAATTAGTAATCAAGACAACGATGTTCAGCGTGCTAAGACGATCTCTCTTTGTTGGCTTCCGCAGGAGAACGAAGAAGAGAATCCGGCTTCGTTTGAAGCTGCCTTGGAACAAATTCTTGAGCAGGCTGAGCGATTTGTTCGGGATGGGGCAAGCATTCTCATTCTAAGCGATCGTGAGACTAGCCCGACAATGGCTCCTCTGCCTTCCTTACTTGCTACCGCTGCAATTCATCATCATTTGCTTCGAACAGGATGTCGTATGCAGTGCAGCCTCGTTGTGGACTCGGCGGAACCGCGTGAGGTGCACCACCTTGCACTGCTATTTGGTTACGGAGCTTCGGCGGTGTGCCCCTATCTTTGCTATCACGCGCTCGAAGTTCTTAAATTGCGAGGTGATATATCTCAGTCACTTACGAAAGCTCAACTTGTACAGAACTGTGCCACGGCGCTGGCAAAAGGTGTGCGCAAAACGATGTCTAAGATTGGCATTTCGACTTTGCGAAGCTACCACGGTGCACAGATGTTTGAAGCCGTCGGACTTTCGGAGCCGCTCATTGAGAAATACTTTAGTGGCACGCATTCACGAATTTCGGGACTGACCTTGGAGGATCTCGCCAAGGATACCTTCCAACGTTTTGAACAGGGTCTCCATAAAGAGTCTCTTGGTTCAGCGACTGCTCTTTCTCTGGGGGGAGAGTATCGTTGGCGTCGAGGTTCACAGTCGCACCTCAATGATCCTCATACTGTCGCCTTACTCCAACATGCAGTTCGTAAAGGCTCGCGGGAGATGTATCAGCGGTATTCCCGTGCGGTGTATGAAGATAGTCGACGGCGTTGTCTCGTCCGTGGTCTGCTTGAATTTGAGCCGCAGCATGACTCAATTCCTATCGAGGAAGTGCAATCTGTTGACTCAATATTTCCTCGCTTCAAAACGGGAGCAATGTCGTTTGGTTCGATTTCGTTTGAAGCTCATGCCGTGCTCGCAATTGCGATGAACCGACTTGGAGGTCGGAGCAATACAGGAGAAGGGGGAGAGGATGAGTTACGCTATCGTGAGTTCAAAAGTTTTGAAGAGCAACGTGCGGCATTTGCAGCCGTTTCGCCCTACCTCGCCGCAGTACTTGAAGAAGGTGACTCCGCACGAAGTGCGATAAAACAAGTTGCATCGGGACGTTTCGGGGTGACAAGTGCGTATCTCGTCGCTGCCGATGAACTCCAAATCAAGATTGCCCAAGGTGCAAAGCCCGGTGAGGGGGGACAGCTCCCAGGGCATAAAGTAGATGGCTGGATAGCAAGAGTTCGAAATTCCACTCCTGGTGTTGGACTAATCTCTCCACCGCCGCATCATGATATTTATTCGATCGAAGATATCGCTCAACTCATCTACGATTTAAAAAATGCGAACAATCGCGCAGATATTAGCGTGAAGCTCGTGTCTGCCTTGGGTGTGGGGACGGTGGCGGCAGGTGTTGCCAAGGCGAAGGCGGATACGATTCTCATCAGTGGGGCTGATGGTGGTACGGGCGCCTCACCGCTTTCCTCAATCAAACACGCGGGACTCCCCTGGGAGTTGGGACTCGCTGAGGTGCAACAAGTGCTTCTACAAAACGGCTTACGTAGTCGTGTGCGGCTCGAGGTAGATGGGCAGCTGAAGACCGGAAGAGATATTGCGGTTGCGGCACTACTCGGTGCCGAGGAGTTTGGTTTTGCAACAGCTCCATTAATTGCCGCTGGTTGTATCATGATGCGAAAGTGTCATTTGAATACCTGTCCTGTCGGTGTGGCAACGCAAGACCCGAGCCTACGGGAGAAGTTCATGGGTCATCCCGATGCAATACTTCACTTCATGCGTTTTGTAGCCGAGGAGCTACGAGAACTCATGGCCTTACTTGGGTTTCGCACTCTTGATGAGATGATTGGTCGGGTAGATTGCCTGCGACAACGCGAAACTTCAGCCGAGACTCAGGGACGAGTGAACTTGCGTCCCTTGCTCACTCGCCCCGATTCAGCCGACGCACCTCGGCGGACACAAACCCAGATTCATAATATCGAATCGGGCTTTGATGCACGTGAGCTACTTGACCGCGCGAAGCCTGCGCTTGAGCGCGGAGAGCTTGTGGTGATTGAGAAAAAAGTAGGCAACATGGATCGTAGTATCGGCACGAGACTTGGGAGCGAAGTCACTCGGCGATACGGGGCTGCCGGGCTGCCGGAAGATACCCTCACGCTGAAATTTCGCGGTTCGGCGGGACAGAGCTTTGGTGCCTTCGTGCCGCGCGGGATGACGCTAGAACTTCGCGGTGATGCGAATGACTACGTAGCCAAAGGCCTTTCAGGAGGAAAAGTTATTCTTTGCCCCGCAAAGGCTGCGAGCTTCGAGGCAAAGCATAATGTGATTATCGGAAATGTGGCGCTCTACGGTGCGACGTCGGGAGAAGCCTATATTTGCGGCGCTGCCGGTGAGCGATTTTGTGTGCGGAATAGTGGTGCGACTGCAGTCGTGGAAGGTGTGGGCGAGCATGGATGCGAGTATATGACCGGCGGCAGAGTAGTCGTGCTTGGAGAATTTGGACGAAATTTTGCAGCGGGTATGAGTGGTGGTATCGCGTACGTGCTTGATGGAACGGGTTTGTTGGCAAAGAGTCGTTGTAATACCTCGATGGTCGCGCTTGAAGCGCTTATTGAGGAAGATGAAGTTGCCGAAGTGCGCGGACTACTAAGCAAGCACTTGCGCTACACAGGTAGCGAGGTTGCTGCCTCCCTTCTCGCTAATTGGAAAAGCGCACAGCAGAAATTTGTCAAGGTGATACCATTTGAGTATCGCGATGCCCTTCTAAAAAGCAGAAAGGCGCAATCGAGTATCGAGTCCAGAATTGCAGGTTAACAGGAATGGGAAAGCCAAGCGGATTTAAAGAATTTAAACGAAAAGATCCTACTGCGGTTCCCGCCGAAGAGCGGGTGAAGCACTACCAAGAGTTTCTCGTGCAGTTACCACCCGAGGAACTTCAAAAACAAGGTGCCCGTTGCATGGACTGCGGTATCCCTTTTTGTCATGCGGGGTGTCCTCTGGGAAACCATATCCCTGACTTCAATGACCTGGTGTATCGAGACTCCTGGAAGCGAGCCTCAGAGATTTTGCATTCGACCAACAACTTTCCTGAATTTACCGGGAGGACTTGTCCCGCACCCTGCGAGGATTCTTGTGTGTTGGCGATTAATGAACCTGCGGTGACAATAAAGAATATTGAAAACGCAATTGTCGAGCGCGCATTCGAGGAAGGCTGGATTCCACCCCAGGCGCCTGCAAAGAGAAGCGGAAAGCGCGTCGCGGTCGTCGGTTCGGGTCCCGCTGGTCTTGCCTGTGCATCACAACTCAATCTCGCCGGGCATAGTGTTACCGTTTTTGAGAGAGCCGCAAAACTTGGTGGGCTGTTACGCTACGGAATACCCGATTTCAAACTGGAAAAGTGGGTCATTGATCGTCGAATTGAAATTATGCGGGAGGAGGGAGTTACCTTCCGCGTGAATACTACCGTAGGGAAGGATGTCTCTGCTGATGATCTCGAGCAGGCATTTGATGCGGTCGTGCTCTGCGTGGGCTCCAGTAAGCCGCGCGCCTTGCGTATACCTGGAATGGAGCTTGAGGGTGTGGAGTACGCTATGGAGTTTCTCACGCAGCAAAACTTGCGGCTTGAATCCGATGCCCCGGATGTGCTTCAGCAGTTTTGGTGGAGTGAGGGGGAGCGAAAAGAGATATCAGCGGCAGGAAAACATGTGGTGGTGATTGGTGGAGGTGATACTGGCTCTGACTGTGTCGGAGTAAGTAATCGTCAGGGCGCAAAAAGTGTGCGCCAGTTTCAGTACAAACCAATGCCACCGAATAAGCAGCATCCTTTGGAGAGCTGGCCGTTTGAGCCGATGAAATTACAGACGAGTAGCTCGCATGAAGAAGGTTGTGAACGGGCCTGGTCTACCTCCTCTGTTGAGCTTGTCGCTGAATCGGGGAGTGTCGTCGCCGTGAAAACAGTCGAACTTCAATGGAATGCTACTCGAAGTGAGATGAAGCCAGTTGCGGGCACTGAGAAACGTTGGCCTGCTGAGCTGGTACTCATTGCGATTGGTTTTTCTGGGCCTGAGAGCTTGCTTGCAGAGGAGTTCAATCTTGAGTCCGACGAGATCGGGCGAATTCGTAAGGTCCAGGAGTATCAATGTCCGCAGCGAAAGGTATTTGTTTGCGGTGATATGAGACGAGGGCAGTCACTGGTGGTCTGGGCAATTAGTGAGGGTCGCGAGGCGGCGCATGCCGTTGATGCCTTTCTACTTGGCGAAACCTCTCTCCTCCCTACCAAGGGTGCAGGAGATTTGCAGCTTCACCCCTAAGTACGACGGCTGATCTAGGGCGAGCTTTTTGCCTCTACAAAGAGCGGCGTACGTCATATAGTCTAGGAGCGGGAATTGAGTATTGAGGGGAGGGCTGACTCATGCCTGAGAAGAAAACACTACTACTGTCGCGAGAGGGAGAGGAAGAACTAGAACATCTTACCGCGACTCTTCTTCCCGATACTTTTGAGCGTGTCGTTGAATCATCCGAAGGGATACAGCCTCTGCTCTCAACCTTGCATACTCGAGATGCAGATTGGACAATACTACTTGATCCTGGAGCACCTGTGCGAATTGAAGGATTGAAAAACTTCATGGAGGAGAAAGGGTATGTCTGCTGCGCCATGCCTGACGGCGGAGTCGTGAAAGCTCGGGCCGGCAATCCTCTTGTTGGTAATCCGTTTTTTTTGATGCTCAACACCAAAGTATTGCGGCAGTGTTTTAAGAAAAAACCTATTGGTGAGGCAACGCTGAAGGCAGATCCCCAGTCAATCTTACCGAAGCATCTGATGCGTTATCCCTACTCTCTTGGAGCTCGTGCGGACTACGACGCGTTTTTCTTCGCTCTGCATAATAAGACTCTTCCCGTGCTGTGGCTAGATGCGGTGCAGTGGGTTCGCGATATGGGGACGACCGTGTTAGCGGATCATCAACGCCGTACGGTTCTCATGCACACATGGGCAACAGAGAACTTCCACCAGCAAAAACCTCGTTTCGAGCAAGCGCAAAAATTCTCGCTCCTTGTGCAAGAGCAGTTACAGCAATAAGGGGACCGTCGTGAAGCGACAGGCCCCTAAGGCCGGGTGGTGTTCGTCGAGCAGAAAAGTAGAGAAAATAGAGGCGATAGCAAAAAAAAAATTGGTCAGATGAGCGTGCTGCTCATCTGACCGAAATCCAGGAGGAACAGAGTCCTTACTCGGCTTCGCACGGAAGTCGAAATCGTGCGAATTGACCACTTCCGAGTGTGAAGTTGAAAGTTTCGGTGTTTGCGGGGACGACAAACGCATCGCTTGGGTTAAACGCGATTGCTTCCTGCGCATTGCAGGCATGAATTGAGCCCTGCGCGTCGAGACTGAGTAGGATCTCCGGGCTCCCGTGGCTTTTGAGCGTTGCCGAACCGGGGCTGGAGAAAAAATCAATCTCGAAGTTGCCACCAAGGTCATACGAGCGATAGGTCAAGCTGTCGGTCTGCCGAGAAGTTCCGTCGATCACCGGAGCGGGAATAGGCGCGAAGTTCGCGCAGCGAATCAGTTCCTCATCGTCGCGATATTTTGGGGTAAGCCCACAACGGATAACGTTGTCGCTCGGTTTCATCAGTTCCAGCAATTGCCCCGAAAGATACGCATGGGGCACACCGCAGGGTATGGAAACGCTCTGCCCGGCTTGTAGTTCAAGCAGCTCCATCAGGAAAAATCCGAACATGCCGACGTCTCCATCGGGATAGAACTGCTCAAGTTCGAGAACCCACTGAGCAGCTTTGCTCCGGCTTGAAGGATCAGCGGCCTTCAGTTCCTTGTAAAGGGCAGCGCAGGCATGTTGTACCTGGGACTCCTCCATACTCCAGATCGCTTTGAACAAGAGTCGGGCAGATTCCTCCTCAGAGTGTTCACCCGAGCGTGCCTCCCGAATCGCAGGCCAAATATACTGAGGGAGCAAAGGCAGGGACGCGACGGCTTCAAGCATCTCTTTGACAGGCTTCATGCCGTAGAGCAGTTCCACCTTCGTAAGCGCTACCGAGGCCTCATCCTTAGGGTTTGCATCTGGATAGTGTTCGGGACGCTCCTGATGAAGACGCAGCGCGTCTTGAATTCGCGGGTGAAGCTGAATTGAAAGTGCTTGGTGCACACTCAAGACTTTCCCCATGAACGGGAATACTCCGTAGAGTTTCCGAGTCCTGCCAAGGATACCTTGAGGATTCTCATCAACAAGCTCCGCTAAGGAGCGGCCATCGATTTCTCCTCCTCGCGCGCGTGCGGGACCATTCACGTGTGCCCCATACCAAACTTCCGCAAAGGTTCCTTCGCGTTTGGGCACGGCGCCAAGTTTGGCGGCAAGCGACTCTTCCC
>CAYGNZ010000160.1:0-4810 GCA_964351345.1 uncultured Bdellovibrionales bacterium
GTTGTTACGTCGAATAAAGCGCTAGAGCAGGATCTGAGCATGGTATGAATTGACGCAGAAAGATTGTGTTTTTTCGCCATTATCGGTAAGGCTCTTTCTGGATTTTGTAGCCTTCCCAAGTGGCGCGCACAGGGAATGGAGACTGAGGGAGTAAGCGATGAATGAATTAGGATCATGGAGCGTAGAGAAGTCTCGCACACTGTATGGAGTGCCCAATTGGGGTGCGGGCTATTTCGATATCAATGAAGAGGGTTCAATCTCTGTCGCTGCTGACGGTCCTGATGGTCCTAAGGTTGATTTGAACCATGTGGTAGAAGCTATTCGAGAACGAGGAATCGAGCTTCCCGTGTTACTTCGATTCAATGGAATTCTCCGCCACCGAGTTCGTGCGATATACCAGGCCTTTGCTTCAGCAATTTCAGAATACGAGTACCAAGGAAGTTACTTCCCGGCCTATCCGATCAAAGTCAATCAGCAACGACAAATTGTCGATGTTATTCGTAGCGTTGGCAATGAGTTCTCTATGGCATTAGAGGTGGGAAGCAAGCCCGAGCTGATTGCAGTGCTCGGGGTGCATGATAATCCTGACGCCTTCCTGCTTTGTAACGGGTATAAAGATCGCAGCTACATTAACCTTGCGCTGATGAGTCAAAAAATTGGGCGGCGTCCGATTATTACCATTGAAAAGCTATCGGAGCTTTCATTGGTGCTTGATGTGGCAGAGGAAATCGGTGTGGAGCCTCAAATCGGTCTGCGATTACGATTGGCAGGACGAGGGGCGGGTCGCTGGGAGCGTTCCGGTGGGGATCGTGCAAAATTCGGCCTTTCCATTGGCGAAATAGTTTCCGCTCTCGCGCAACTCAAGTCTCGGGGGAAATTGGGATGCTTACGTTTGCTCCATTTTCATGCGGGAAGCCAGCTCACTTCAATTTCTGTGCTTAGTGTTGCGCTTAAAGAAGCAGCGCAGACCTATATCCAGCTGCGAAAAGAATGTCCGAATCTTGACTTGATGGATGTCGGCGGTGGTCTTGGAGTGGATTACGATGGGTCGAAAACAAATTTCACTTCCTCGATGAACTATACCCTCGAGGAGTACGCGCGAGATATCGTTTGGGGTCTCAAGGATCTTTGTGAACAAGCGGGCGTGCCCCATCCTCACATCATCACCGAGTCTGGCCGTGCAACGGTAGCGTACCACTCCTTACTCGTTTGTGATGTGTTAGGTATTGCCAATTCATTTAATGATGAGTGTGAGCCTGAGGCGATACTGAGTGAGACCGAGTGTTCCACGGTGAAGAATTTGGCCTATCTCAGAAAAGAGGTTTCGCCAAAGACCTGCCAAGAGGCTCTTCATGATGCCGTAGCCTTACGAAACGATCTAATCCAGCAGTATAATTTAGGCCTCGTGAGTATTCGCGATCGCGCCTTAGGTGATGTCTGCTACTGGTCGGTGCTTAACGCCGTCTGTCGAGCGGCAAAGGAACTACACTACATCCCCGAGGATCTCGAACGACTTCCTTCAATGCTGACTGACACATATTTCTGTAACTTTTCTATTTTTCAGTCGTTGCCAGACTCTTGGGCTATCCAACAGATATTTCCCATTACCCCACTCTCTCGTTTGAACGAAGAGCCTGACCGACCCGTAGTTCTAGCTGATATTACCTGCGATTCTGACGGATCTGTCGACCGTTTCGCTGATTTGCGAGATGTGAAACGATACCTTCCTGCGCATCGTCTAAAGAAAGGAGAAAGCTACTGTTTCGTCACTTTTCTGGTGGGTGCGTATCAGGAGATTCTCGGTGACCTCCACAATCTTTTTGGCGATACCAATGCGGTGCATGTCGAGGTTGATGCAAATGGCAACTTTGAATTCGCCGATGTTATCGAGGGAGATACGGTTCGTGAAGTGCTTAAGTATGTCCAATTTGAAAAAGAGGATCTTATCGCACGTTGGCGCGTCGCGCTTGAACAGGCAGTGTCTAGTGGAAAGCTTGCGTCAAGTGAAACGGCAGCAATGTTTAAAACCTATTCTGAGTCTTTTGAGAGCTACACCTACCTCGACTAGATTGCAGCAAACTCACTCCGCGGTGATTGCGGCATGAGTGCAACATTGACGAGGTTCAAAGAGCGGGCACTGCATTATCCTTCCCTGTTGTTGAGAAAGATAGTGGATCGAGCGGTCCATGCCCTCACCGATCCGCGCAAAATTTACGGCGCAAGTGAGGTGAGCGATATTTCTGCCTTGAAACGTCGAGTGCAATCTTGCGACGTCTTGCTCGTTGCGGGATATGCAAGAATTTCTTACGTGGTGAAAGTACTCACGCTCTCACCATGGTCCCATGTCGTGCTCTATGTAGGCGACCGCCGAGATTTGCTAAGCAAAGAGGAAAAAGAAGAATACACACGGCTCTACGGCAGCGCCTCGCTGAAGCACCTTGTCATTGATGCCGATCCAGTTCGACGAGTGCATTTAAAACCCCTTGATGACTACGCGGGCATGATGATCAGGTTATGCCGCGCCGAAGCGCTCAGCAGCCAGGATTCTAAAGCAGTGGTGAACAATGCGCTTGCCCAGCTTGGTCGACAGTACGATGTTCGACATATTGTAAGTCTGTTGTTCTTTTTCGCCTTTCCTTGGGAACTGTTCCCCGCAAGTATCAGGCGTTTTATTACCGACTTCACCCTCTCTGAGGATGATCGCATTTGCTCACGAGTTCTTGCTGAGGCTTTTCACAGTGTGGGCTTTCCCATACGTCCTCTACGGGTAGTGCAAGAGCGAAGTGCCCTACACAAAAAAGCACTGGGTTTTGCGGTCAGTGCTCGTGGTCGAAGTAAGAGTGCGATGAAGTTGTTGCTTGGTGGGCGTTTTGGCTCTGCGGTGGGGCGCTTAGCGGATAGACGATACGGGGAGATTCACCTCAAGGGTGCTCGCCATATTACCCCGGCGGATTACGATCTCTCTCGCTTCTTTGCCATCATCAAGGATGCTGATGATTTGGCGATTCCCTACCGTGAAGCCGCGACGATTTGCCCTATTCCAGAGCCTTAAGAGCCAAAACGGAGCGTTCGTAAGTAACTAAGTAATTTAGTGCGTATTGGTATTTCTTCTTTTTAGATCTTTGCGTTTCTACTAGTATTTTTTAACGGCCTGTGAGTCGTTGCCTGGCGGCAATTGCGTAAGTGCGCGATTCACATTCAACGAAACTATTCTATCCTAAGGAAGCCTGCGCCATGCCATGCAAGCGATTTGCGAAATTACTTCCCTATTCCCGAGCGATGTTTGTCAGCCTGCTCGGATTTGCGTTGAGCTCCTGCGGGGGATCGGACGGGAAAGCTACTGTTATCGAAATCTTGTTGGAGAATATCGCCACAGACGCAAGTCTTGTCGCCTCTGATGGATTTCCTCGAGTCGTCGCCTTCTCTCCTGCCTTCGGTGTGGTGCATCAAAGTGGCGCCATGCCCTTGTTCACTCTGGGAGCCGCTGCGAGTAGCGGCTTGGAGTCCTTTGCAGAGGACGGCAACTTTGGACCCTTGATTGATTCTCTTTCGCTGACAGAGGGAGTGGAGCTTACTGCCGCGGTTAACACCCCCGAAGGAGAGGAAGGGCAAGGCCCGCTTCTTCCTGGCGGGAGCTATCGTTTGCTGATCAGCGTGCAGGACACCTCTGCCCTCCTCTCAATGGGCTTAAGCTTTGTGCAGGCAAATGATGTGTTCGTAGCAAGTCCTGAAGGTGGATTACGTTTATTTGATGACGCCGGTGCGGCGATTACTGGTGATAGAACCGCTGAATTTTCACTGCTCGATGCAGGAACCGAGGTCAATCAAGAGCCTGGAGTTGGAGCGGATCAAGCACCCAGGCAGATGGAACTCAATCAGGGAGCTGCCGAGGGAGGAGTCGTGCGGGCACCGGATGATGGTTTCAGCTATCCCGCGGTTCCTTCTGTGCTGCGAGTGACAGTGAATGTAGTTGGGGAATTTAGCGAATAGGGCCTTCGACTAGGGCTTCGAGACGTTTGTTCTGACCCAGTCTATTATCTCTGTCGTTGAAGAGCCCGGTGTGAATATCTTTTTCACTCCTATTTTTGCTAGCTCTGCGGCATCCGCGTCGGGAATAATACCACCGCCAAAGAGCACAATGTCCTCTGCGTCTTCTTCTTTTAAGAGGCGAACGATTTCTGGAAAAATTGCCATGTGCGCCCCCGAGAGAATACTCAAGCCGATGGCATCCACGTCCTCCTGAATCGCGCTACGTACAATCATCGAAGGTGTCTGATGGAGCCCGGTGTAAATCACTTCCATGCCGGCATCTCGTAAGGCACGCGCAATTACCTTCGCCCCACGGTCGTGGCCGTCCAGTCCAGGTTTACCCAACAAGATTCTTAATGGTGCCTTCGTCATCACTTCTATCCTATAGCAGACCTGGATCTCGATAAACCCCGAAAACCTCGCGATAGACGTCTGCGACTTCGCCCACGGTAACGCCCTGCTCTACCGCCTCAATCAGTGGGGGCATGATGTTTTCCCCATTACGACACACTGATTTTAACTGTGAGAGCTGATGTTGCACACTCGCACTTGATCGCTTCGAGAGAAAGGCCTTGAACTGTTGAATTCGATTCGACTCTAGCTCGGGGTCGCTCGTATGAAGTGGGATATCTACTGACTCTTGTGCGTCGACAAACTCGGTCACACCGACAATAATTCGTTCTTTGCTCTCAAGCTCTTTCTGGAAAGTATAGGCAGCTTCCGCAATCTCTTTTTGCGGGAATCCTTGGCCCGTTGCGCGGTCTCGTACTTGTACTTTCCG
>CAYGNZ010000160.1:4820-7514 GCA_964351345.1 uncultured Bdellovibrionales bacterium
ATCAAGCTTTTCGATATACTCCAGAGCCTTCGCTTCTATTTCATCAGTAAGGCCTTCGATGAAATACGAGCCCGCGAGGGGGTCGATGGTATCGGCAACGCCTGTTTCGAAAGCAATAATTTGTTGTGTGCGAAGAGCAACGGTGACTGCCTCCTCAGTGGGCAGCGAGAGCGTCTCGTCCATTGAATTCGTGTGAAGGGATTGTGTTCCGCCCAGGACCGCAGCGAGAGCTTGCAGCGCAACGCGAGCAACATTATTGGTGGGCTGTTGAGCGGTGAGACTTACCCCCGCGGTTTGTGCATGCGTGCGAAGCTTTTGTGAGCGAGGGTCTTTGGCACCAAAGCGCTCTGTCATAAAGCGCGCCCACATTCGTCTTGCCGCACGAAACTTTGCAATTTCTTCAAAGAACTCATTGTGCACATCCCAGAAAAACGAAAGCCTCGGGGCGAAGGAATCTACCTCCATTCCTCGCTCAAGACAGTGTTCCACGTAGGTAATACCGTTATAGAGCGTAAACGCGAGTTCTTGCACGGCCGTGGAGCCGGCTTCTCGAATGTGGTAGCCAGAAATACTCACCGGATGAAATCGCGTCGCGTATTCACTGCAATATTGAATCATATCGCCAACAATTCGAACGGCCGGCTCGGGCGGGCAGATCCATTCTTTTTGTGCGATGTATTCTTTTAAAATATCGTTCTGAATAGTGCCGGCGACTTGGTGAAGGTCAATGCCCTGCTTTTTTGCGAGTGCAAAATACATCGCCAGTGCGGGGGCCGCAGAGCAGTTTATCGTCATTGAGGTGCTGACGGTGTCCAGAGCAATTCCTGCAAACAGACGCTCCATATCTTCAATGCAGGCCATACTCACCCCTTCCCTGCCGACCTCGCCTCGGGAGAGTTCGTGGTCAGGATCATATCCCATGAGGGTGGGCATATCGAAGGCGGTGGAAAGGCCTGTTTGACCTTGGGCAAGCAAGTACTGGAAACGTTTATTAGTATCCTCTGGAGTGCCGAAGCCGGCGAATTGTCGCATGGTCCACAGGCGACCGCGGTACATGCTTGCTTGAGGTCCTCGCGTGAAGGGAAATTCTCCCGGGTAGCCGAGCTTTTCGTGCTGCGTCGCTGGTTCTTGGTCCTGAGAATCAAAAAGCGCGGGAATCTCAATTCCACTCATCGAGCGAAATTCTGCCTTTCTTTCTTTTTGCTTGGAGTAGCTGTTTTTCTCCCACTCAGGGCGGGACTTCGAGCGTGCGGAGTGGGACGTGCTTGTTGATTTCTTTTTAGCCACCGATGCTCCGCCTGCCTAATTGTTAAAAATTTCAGTCTTTGCTGACTGCTAGCTCTTCAGGAGTTGACTCGCGATAACGAGGCGTTGAATCTCGCTTGTGCCCTCGTAGATTTCTGTAATCTTGGCATCACGCAAATATCGCTCAACATTAAATTCTTTCACGTAGCCGTATCCACCGTGAATTTGAATTCCTTTGAGTGCGCAATCAACCGCCATTTCTGAGGCAAATAGCTTGGCCTGGGCGGCGGCACGAGTGTAGGGAACGCCCGCATCCTTGCGGCGAGAAGCGCTTAAAGCCATCAACCTCGCCGCATCAATCGCGCAACTCATATCAGCGAGATGATTTTGGATGCTTTGATGTTCGGCGATATATTTGCCGAACGTTTTGCGTTCTTGAGCGTATTTTAGTGAGTCTTCCAAGGCGGCACGAGCAATGCCTACGGCTTGGGAGGCAATCCCGATACGTCCCCCGTCAAGTGTTGCCATGGCTACTTTGAAGCCCATTCCAGGGCTGCCAAGGACTTGCTCTTCACCGAGTTCAACATCATCAAAAGTAATACTTGAGGTAGGTGAACCGCAGATTCCAAGCTTGTCTTCGTGCTTGCCGATGCTGACACCTTTGGTCGATTTTAAATCAACGATAAACGCGGTAATGCCCTTGTGTTTCGCCGAAGGGTCTTCCATCGTGAAAAGAATACAGATCGAGGCCTCGGGGGCATTGGTGATCCAATTCTTCACACCATTTACTTTCCACGTTGAACCAACCTTCTTCGCCATGCACGTTTGTGCCGCAGCATCGCTTCCGGTGGATGGTTCACTCAGGGCAAAGCAGCCTAGCCAATCGCCCGAAGCAAGCTTGGGAAGGTATTTCTTTTTTTGTTCGTCTGAGCCGAAAGTCAGAATTGGCCAAATGCAAAGCGAGTTATGGGCGCTGACAATGACGCTGGTTGAAGCACAAACACGAGCAAGTTCTTCTACAACTAGCCCATACGAAACGTAATCAAGAGCTGCACCGCCGAATTCTTCAGGCACAAATACGCCTAAAAAGCCTAACTCGCTTAATTTGGGTAGCAATTCTGTAGGGAAGTAATGTTCGTGGTCGATTTTACGTGCAAGCGGTGCGACTTCTTTGTTGGCAAAATCCTTCGCCGCCGCTCGAACCAGCCGTTGCTCTTCGTTTAGCTCAAAATCTATGCTTTCAGCAGACATTTATTTTCCTTTAAACTGAGCGGCTCGTTTTTCTAAGAAAGCCGCAAGCCCCTCTGTGGTATCGTCATGCTCGAAGAGATTCATAAACTCTGCTTGCTCATTGCTTAGTGCATGCGCCAAGGACTCGCCGTGAAGGGCCTCAAGCGCACGTTTGGCAGCGGCAAGGGCAAGGGGCCCTCGCTTTGCGAGTGTGCGGCA
>CAYGNZ010000161.1:0-7491 GCA_964351345.1 uncultured Bdellovibrionales bacterium
GTTTTCGCACGTCGTGCTTGAGCAGCAACGAGTGTGTTGGGACGAGCAACACTACGATGAGGCCTTTGAGGAAGTTCAGTTTCCTTGTCGCGCAAGCCTTGCAGTAGATGCGATGAAATTTCGCGAGTCGAATTTTGCTCGTTTGAGTGAGGCAATTGACCTTGCACTACAAACTTCTAAAGGAAGAGTCGAGGTTCTGTTAGAGCTTGAGAGCGGAGAGCAGCAGGCGGAGCGATATCAAGAGTCAGCGCTTTGTCCAAGCTGCGGTGAGCAGCAACAAAAAATAGCAGCGGCGGACTATCTGTTCTACAAAGACGCGCATGCCTGCTCAGAATGTAAAGGCTTGGGGGAATTGCTGTTGTTCGATACCGAAGCGCTGTGGCTTGAGAGCGCAGAGGGGTCGGTGCAAGACGCCATTCTTCCCTGGAGCGAGAAAGCATTACGTCCAACAAGGAAGCTTCGCGAGGGTCTATTTGCCGAGCACGGGATTGATCCCCAAATGTCTGCCGCGGACTTGAGCAAAAAGCGGCGGCAGAAACTAGTGTTCGGTGCGGAGGAGGGGGTCAAAGGCCAGCCTCTGAGTAATCTTCAGGCGGAAGTGTCAGAGAACGGCCCGCCTTCTGTCCTTTCACTGCTTTTGACGCAATACCAAAAGACAAAAAACGAATCGATTCGCCAAAAGATTGAACGATACACCAGAGAATGCCGCTGTCCACGTTGCGACGGCTCGCGACTAGTGAAACGCGCAGCAGTGCGCCGATTGGCGAGCCTTGCTTTTGCGGAACTTTCAACGGGAAGTGTTGCGCACGCACTTGCGTGGCTTCACGAGGCGAAAGCCTCAGAAGCGTATTCTGTCCAAAGGGCGCGCGCCCAAAAAAGCTCGGCGGCTCGAGTGCTCTTACAGGCATTCGTACGGGTAGAGCAAATTCTCAAGGAACTTAGTGCTCTGGGTGTTGACTACCTGACGCTTGATCGGGGGCTCTCTACGCTGTCGACTGGGGAGTCACAACGGGTTCTTCTTGCTCGTGAGCTCGCCTCTGCGATGCAGGGGGTAATGTATGCTTTTGATGAACCAAGCGCGGGCTTACATCCAAGCGACCGTGAGCGAGTCTCTGCGGCGCTTCATCGACTGAAAGCGAAAGGCTCTACTGTAGTACTGGTAGATCATCAGCAAGAACTCATCGCAAGCGCCGACTACCGAATTCATCTAGGCCCTGCCGCGGGTATCAAAGGCGGCGAGGTAGTCTGGACCGGAACTGCTCAAGATTTTCCCGAAGAGAAATCTGCCGCTCGAGCGGTCTTACCTCAGGTACATCCCCCTGCGGAAAAACACGTTGAGGAGGGGATACCGAGTGAGCTCACACTTAAAGGTGCATCACTCCACAATCTCGATTCGATTGATGTTTCCTTTCCCCTAGGCAAACTGAGCGTGGTCTGCGGAGTGTCTGGTTCGGGCAAATCTTCATTGGTCAAAAATACTCTCGTGCCCGCAGTATCCTGGGCGATTTCACAACCCTCATCGCGGGCGAAACAATCGATGCTCTCTTTTTCGCGTTTTGCGCTGGAGGGACTTGTTGGGTTTGAGCAGATAAAAGCGGTCATTGACGTGAGCGATACGCGAGGGGTGGCGGGGTATCGATCGGTGGTTGCGACGGTTCTTGACGTGTTTACACCACTGCGAAAGCTGTTTGCGCAGACCACGCCTGCTCGAATTCGCGGATTTGATGCGAAATTCTTTTCGTTTAACACCAAGGCCGGGCAATGCGAGCGATGTCGGGGCCGAGGCGTTGAACTCAGAGCACTTCGGGGAATGCAGACGGAGGCAATTACCTGCCGGGAGTGTGATGGGACTCGTTACCGTGCTGAGGTGCATAGTGTCACCTGGAGGGGCTTATCGATTGCAGATGTCCTCGCCGTAGAGATTGAGGCTGCGCTTGATGCCTTCAAGAATATTCCTGGTATCGCCGAACCGCTGCGCTTTGCGGTGAAATTTGGCCTTGGGTATTTACCCTTAGCTCAGGCTGCGCGCACGCTTTCCGGGGGAGAGTTTCAGCGTTTGCGTCTCGCCGCCAAGCTTGGCTCTGCGGGATTCGCCTTGCGAGAGCAACGTGGAGCCTGTCTTTTTGTTTTTGATGAGCCAAGTAAGGGCCTAAGCGATAGAGAAGTACGTTTCGTTGTCGAGATGCTACGCGAGCTTGTTCTGGACGGAAATACGGTCGTGCTTGTTGAACACAATGAAGCACTGATTGCGTCGGGTGAATACCGAATTGAGTTGGGTCCGGGAGCGGGAGAAAAAGGTGGACGTTTGCTCACATAGCAGCACGCCCTCTTTAGAATAAAGAGCGTGTTTTAAGAAACGCAAAACCTGTAGCGAAACTTCAGCAGCGATTTCAACGTTCAATTGAGGCTCTCTCTAGGCTGAGAATAGCCTCATAAACGTTTTAGGCGCCTTCGTTGTCGCGATAAGTCTCAACGTCGTCGTCGATTTCATCCGTTACAACTTCTTTGTAAGGGATGAGCATCAAGGGCAACATGCCACTCTCGATTGGTAGGTAGTCAGGCCTTTCGTAAAGAAAGTTGCTTACCAACCAGTCCAAATCTGGATCGTCAGCCTCGTGCGGATAAAAAGCTCTTGCCATAGTACAACCTCTCTCCTCCATGAGTTACTACTTAAACCTACAGCCCATACAACCTGAGGAATTCGAGGAACATCCTGATCCGCCGAACCGACCCTCACAGCGATAATAATCGACCTGGTCTAAGGCAAACTTTAGACTTGGAGCCGAGCAAAGCGAAAAAAATAGAGTAGCGATATCACGAGGTTCTCTGGGGATAAGAAAGTTTTTTCAATTAATTTTGCGATTGCCTAAACCCTCTTTCCAGCAGACGGAGAGCGACGCTTTAGAATAAACATTCGGTGTCAACGCTATGCCATTGGAATTGTTACAGAGACGGTTTTTGACGTTTTGAACAGCTAAAAATAGGGGTTTGAGTGAAATTTGTGCTTCTTTAGCCTTAAACCCTGAGCTATGATTAAGGGATGCACTCTGGGGTAAACTCATTGGGCATACACGGTGCGCGGTTTTACTAGCTTTGCCCAGGGGTTCTTCGAAGGTTTGTTTCGAGCGAATTTAAGTGCAGCGTTTTTCTCTTACGAGTGACGCCACTTCTTTCTTTGGAGGAGCTTATGAATACTCGACTTCAGCCTTTCCTTACTCCGCTGATGCGGGCCGCGGCGATTGGTCACATTGAACTCGTTAAAGATCTGATCTCCGAGGGTGCTGATATTAATCAGCGCGGTCCCCGAGGCTCCACCGCACTAATGTTCGCCGCGGGTGCAGGACATCTCGATATTGTCCGCGAGCTTGTGCAGCATGGTGCTGATATCGAGGCGCGTGAAGATGGCGGATGGACCGCAAAAATGCATGCCGAGATCGATCAGGAGTCAGAAGTCGCCGAGTTTCTCGACATGATTGAACAAACCTGTACGTCACCGTGGGGAAAGGCTTAACCGTCGCTTGTTTTTACACCAAGCGCTTCTAGGGCCTGGATGGTCTCACCGTAGCTTGTGTGGTGAATTCCTTGCCAGCCGCGGGCGCGTGCAGCCTCAACATTTTCCTCGATATCATCAATGAACACACTATGCTCGGGCGTGAGATTAAACTGCTTTTCAGCGTGCAGGTAAATCTCAGCGGCTGGTTTCATTGCGCGCGCACCAAAGGAGGTGACTGCTCCGTCGCCGATGGAGTCAAGCTGGTAGGTCTTACACAGATATTCCCAGTGCAATGCGCTGGTATTGCTGAGTAAGCCAACTTGGTAGCGATGCTGAAGTGCTCGTGCTAGTTCGAGCATGTCCTCTTGGGGAGAGAATATCTGCTGCCAACGCTGACCGAGCTCTAAAGCAGGGGTTGGTTCGCGAAGCAAGGAACCTAATCCACCAATAAACTCCTCACTACTCAGGCCCCCGACCTCGTAGAGCTCAAGTCTGGTGCGTGTAATGAAATCTTGAGTGGAATGAATCTCCGCTCCTCGCTCTAGCAAAAAGAGACGGAACTCCTCGAAGGAGAACTGGACCAGAACTTTGCCGACATCGAAGATCAGACTGCGAATCACGAAGTGCTTACTTTTTCTTCTTTTTTCGAGTTCGTTTACGAGGCGCGGCGTTGGCGCGTGCTTCGAGTAGCTCTACGGCTTGGTCAATGGTGACTTCTTCCAGGGCAATACCTTTAGGAATTGAGGCATTGAGTTCACCATCGGTGACGTAAGGACCGTAACGGCCATCAAGAATTTTCAGGTCCACACCCGAGACGGGATGTTTGCCGAGTTCCTTAAGCTCCTTCGGTTTTGCCGCGGCACGACGCCCACGAGTCTTGGGCTGTTTGAGCAGCTCAATTGCTTGCTCAAGGGTAATCGTAAGCGGGGAGAGAGTCTCGAGATTGATTGACCGAGTCTCTTTTCCGCATTTGATGTAAGGGCCAAAGCGACCATTTGCCGCAACCACGTCATCTTCCAGCTCCGCGTAGTGACCAAGATTTCGCGGCAAAGAAAGCAGCTTCACGGCATAGTCTAAATCGACCTCGTCCGGCGTGATGTTGCTCAGCAATGAAGCCATCTTCGGCTTCTCTTTTTTCTTCTTTTTCTTCTTTGGCGTATCGCTGCCTTCTTCAGCTTCTTTTTCTTTTTCGTCTTCGGGTTTTGCAAAGCCACCGAGCTGCACATACGGGCCGTAGGGGCCAGCCTTGAGGTAGATTGGCTCGCCGGTCTCAGGATGCAGGCCGAGAGACTCAGGTTCCCGTGAAGCTTTTTCCAAAAGATCTGAGGCAACAGGGACGGTGAGCTCATCAGGAAGTTGCATCTCAGGCACGCTTGCTCGCTGTTCGCCATTGGTGAGGAATGGTCCGTAACGTCCGATACGTACTTCTACCGTTCGCCCTTTCTCATCCTCTCCGATGGGTAGTCCGCAGACTTCCCGAGGGTCGATTTTCTCCTCCCCGGTCTTTACCAAAGTCTTCAATCCGGGGTGACCATTGCCGAAGTAAAATTGCTTCAAATACTTAAGGTTCTCCGCTTCGCCACGTGAGATTGCATCCAAATCGTCTTCGAGGTTTGCGGTGAATTCATACTCAAGCAAGGGGGTGAAGTGCTTCTCAAGCAAGCCGACGACCGCAATTGCTGTAAACGTTGGTACCAGTGCGGTGCCTTTCTTAAAAGCATACTGGCGATTTAATACGAGCTGTACAATTGATGCCCAGGTACTAGGGCGTCCAATTCCACGCTTCTCTAGCTCGCGAATCAAGCTACCTTCAGTGTACCGTGCAGGAGGCTGCGTGGTATGTTCAACAGCGTCAAGCTCGCCAGGTTGTAGGGTATCTCCTTCAGCGAGCTTGGGTAGGATTTTCTCCTGGTCTGCCAAATCTGCTTCAGGATCATCGCTGCCCTCAACGTAGGCACGAAGGTAACCCGGAAATTCAATAGTTTTTCCAGAGGCGCGAAACTTTGCATCTGCCGCAGAGACGTGAACAGAAATATGCGTTCCCTTCGCGTCCTTCATCTGGCTGGCAACTGTTCGTTTCCAAATCAGCTCATACAAGCGGAACGCTTCATCACCAAGCTGGGATTTCACCTTTTCCATTGGTGTGAAGGATTCCCCTGCGGGTCGAATCGCTTCGTGAGCTTCCTGGGCGTTTTTTACCTTCGTGGTATATTGCCGAGCCGAGCCAGGAAGAAACTCCTCACCATATTCTTTAGAAATATAGGTTCGAGCCGCGGTAAGCGCCTGCTCAGAGAGGGTCGTTGAATCGGTTCTCATATAGGTAATGAAACCGTTTTCGTAGAGTTGCTGCGCGATACGCATTGTGCGCTGAGCGGAGTAGCGTAGTTTTCTGTTTGATTCTTGTTGTAGAGAACTTGTGACGAAGGGAGCTGGTGGCTTTGAAGTAAACGGCTTTTCTTCAACTGAAGTCACCGTCGCCGTGGCAGCGAGAACTCGCGCCTTGAGGTCCTCAGCCTCTTTTTGGGAAAGGGCAGCAACTTTTCCGTCGGATTTTAGTTTTCCGGTATCAGGGTCGAAATCCTTTCCAGTGGCGACTCGCTGCTCGCCGACATGAGTCAGGTCAGCGTCAAAGATACCAATCTTTTTCTCAACATCCTGTCCAAACGATGCTTTCACACTCCAATAGCTCGCTCGAATAAATTTTATCCGCTCACGCTCACGCTCCACAAGCAGTCGTACGGCGACACTTTGTACCCGTCCAGCGCTGAGGCGAGGGGCCATCTTCTTCCAGAGTAGGGGGCTTACTTCATAGCCGAAGAGACGATCAACAATTCTTCTCGTCTCCTGCGCTTTAACCAGGGCAGTATCCACATCGCGGGTTGAATCCAGCGCCTTCTGGATGGCCTCTTTGGTAATTTCGTGAAATACCAAACGTTTGACTGGTACCTTTGGCTTTAGAGCTTCTAGTAGATGCCAAGATATAGACTCTCCCTCTCTATCTTCATCAGTTGCGAGAAGCAGGGTTTGAGATTTTTTCAGAGATTCTTTGAGGTCCTTGAGATTGTCTTTCTTCTCGCGAGGGATGATGTAGAGCGGTTCAAATTCTGATTCGACATTCACCCCTAGCTTGGCCCATTCCTCTTTCTTATACTTAGCGGGAATCTCAGTCGCACTGTTGGGCAGGTCTCGGATGTGACCATTAGAGGCCTTCACAATATATTGTTTGCCGAGAAATTTTGAGATCGTCTTTGCTTTGGTAGGTGACTCAACGATTACTAAAAAAGTATCTGCCATTAGAGGAGGTCCTGCGGGAATCGAATAAATTGACTAAAAGATTGCATAAATACCATATTCTCGAATTAAATCTCAGAATGTGGATAGGAACACAAGCCCCTAGCTAAGCTCACTGCTCAGAGGGTCTACAAGTTTATACGGCAAAGAACAAATATCATTCTGAAAATATTGATAAATTTTTTGAGTTTTTTCTAGGGCCCAGGTTTTCTGGCAGCCTATTTTATCCCGCACGCTCATTCTTGGCTGGCGCATAACTACTAATGAGTAGACGCATGATAATGCAGATAAACTTAGCGATAGAGCGTGGATTACAATGGGATTTGGAAGCCTTTTAGAGATTTTTGTTAGTGCTGGTGTGGATTTGGCCGGAAACGGAGCAATCCACAGTGGTAAAGGCATGATGATGGCCGGAGCCCGAAAAATTGGCTGGGCCTCCGGTGGATCAGCAAGCCGCCAAGGAAAACGCTTTGCAGGGCACAGCTTGGCGCGACGCAGCCTCGGCAATGGCCGCGGTGGAAATCGCGGACGTTTAGGAACATACGATCCTGCTGCCGATTACAAAAAAGCAACAATGAGCGCCTACCATCAATCAAAATCCTCCGGCAGTGGAATGGGCTGCTCAGCGATGGGCAACAAGAGTGGACCAGGCCACTTGTTTGGTAGACCGAGTTTCAATGCTGGTGCAAGTCCCCTAGGCCGAAGTG
>CAYGNZ010000162.1:0-7477 GCA_964351345.1 uncultured Bdellovibrionales bacterium
GTGCCCATAATGAGGCAAGCCTGTCGCAAAAGGCGGGCCGTCATAGAACACATAGGATTCACGCGGCTTTGCTGCTCCTCCGCTTATCGAGTGCGGCGCAGACGGACTCATTGATTTGAGAAAGATATCTTTCTTCTTCCAGAACTCTAAAATTTTTTCCTCCATCTCCGGAAGAGAGATGTTCGCATCAACGGACTGCATTGGTTCTAGATTCCATTCTGAGGTTTAGTCTACGCACGAGTGCGCTCGGGCGAGCGACGACGGGGATCGAAGAATCGACCGGATGTCAAACGTCAGTAATCTACCCGTTTTCTCTGCCGCCCACAAGAGAGAGCCCTCTTGGCTGAATCGAAGTAAAGTAAAAGGATTCCGAAACACTTCGGAGCGCGCAATTAAGCCTGGAGGAAGCTGAAGCTCCTCGTTTTGCTTTGTTTCTCCTTGAGTATCGGGCTCAAGCAGGGCAAGTAAATCCGCGTCTAATCCCGAGGTATCAGACTGCTCCTGACTAGCGCTCGGAGCAGTGGGCACCACAACCACCCCTCGTCCCGGCCCGGCTTTCTCGGCGGCTCGCTCTTGGGGAGCGCTGCACCAGAACTGAAGCCGTTGATCACGTCCCGCAGTTGCCAGAAAATCTACTGAGTTCATCGCTATTGGCTGAATACTACCAACCACGGAGGGACCTAAGCGGAGCAAATCGAGGAGCTTTGAGCCTCGAATTTTCCAGCGATAGACCACTCCATCAGTTGCCGCGACAAGCAGCTCTTGTCGCTCTGTATCAAGCTTCATTTCTTCAATCGAGGCAGGAATGCCGGCGATTTGAATTACCTTTCTGCCAACTCGCGCTGAATCTACCTCTGCTGAGCTATCGCGCAGACCAAGCTCTCGCTCGGTACGTATGAGCCGCCAAAGATAGACTCGTCCACCTCTCTCAGCCGAATAAAAAGACCGTCCGCTTGGATGAAACACCACTCCAACTACCTGAGAGCTACCCGAATCATAGCGCTCAACGGCTCGCAAATCGTTCTGACCAGCCGCCTCCGCTTCACCACTGACGTTCCAAACATAGGCTTGCCCATTTGCAAGACCAAACGCCAATAACTCTCCGCGGGGGTCCCAATCAAGGCTTAGAATGCGACCATTCACTCTACTTAGTTGCGCAACGATGCTTGCTTTCTCTAAGTCCAACACCGAGATGAGTGAAAACTGTGACACCGCGAGGAA
Source organism: uncultured Bdellovibrionales bacterium (assembly GCA_964351345.1). Classification (GTDB taxonomy): domain Bacteria; phylum Bdellovibrionota_C; class UBA2361; order SZUA-149; family SZUA-149; genus SZUA-149. Next base: position 1,222 of record CAYGNZ010000162.1, read on the forward strand.
ACGTTCATCCTTGGAAAGCGCTAAAGCCAAGATTGGTTTCGTTCCCTCCAGCAAGGTTTTCACTTTGACTGAAGGACCCGACTCAATCCTACTCATCACTACCGTTCCATCTTGGGCTCCGGAGAACGCATGCGTTGCATTTCGTGCCAGCACGAGCGCGTTAATTTGCGAGGATTGGGCTTGATGAAGAAGAAACTGCTCGCGTGAAAGAGAGGCCTCACCTTGACTCGCCTGAAGTGCCGCGTTGCCCGCTCCTCGAGGAGGAGTAAGCGCCAGGGAACGAAACTGCGTGTCTCGACGAACTGTAAGCGAAAGTGTCGCCTCATTTTCTGGCGATTCAACGCGCAGCGAACTCGGCAGAGGACAGCCGGTACTATATACAAGGACAAGAAAAGCTGCGATGGTTCGGGTCATTCTTGAGAGCCGCAATTACTGATTTATTTAATGGCTTTTGCCAAGCTAAGGGTTTAACAAATTTAACTAATGAGCGACACAGTTGTGCAAGTTGAGGGCGATGCTCTCAGTTCTGTTTCTTTTGAGCAAATAATCAAAAACGAGTCCATTCTTGACTCAGTACGGGAGCTTGGATTCTCCAGCCCCACCGATGTGCAAGCAAAGACAATCCCCCAAGCACTCGGCGGAGGCGACTTAATTGTTCAGGCGCAGACAGGGAGCGGAAAGACCCTCTCTTTTGGTATCCCCCTGCTCTCTCGCTTACTCGAAGAAAACCCCAAAAAAGACTCGACCTTTGGTCTGATCATCGCTCCAACCCGTGAACTCGCGGTCCAGGTAAAAGACGCACTGCGCCAAATTAGTGGCGATATTGAACCAACCTGCCTAATTGGTGGTGCCGATATCAACGCCCAGAAGAAGTCTTTGCAAAAAGATGCGCGCATCGTAATCGGAACTCCTGGCCGAATTCTCGATCTCATTCGTCAACGAGCGCTTCACTTAAATAAGTGTCGTTACTTCGCACTTGATGAAGCCGATGAAATGCTCTCCATGGGTTTCATCGAAGATATTCGCGCCATCCTTTCTCGACTACCGGACAAACGTCAGGGCTTGTTTGTCAGTGCGACCATCACGGGTCGTGTTGAGATGCTCGCTCGAAGCTTTCTCAACAAACCAGAGCAGATTCTGATCGGAAAGTTCAACACCGATATTCCCGACATCGAGCATTTGTATTGTGAAGTCGGCGGGGACCTCATGGCGAAACCCTCCGCACTTTGCGATTTGATCCAGACGATGCGTCCGCGTTCTGCGATTATTTTCTGCAACACCAAGTCAGACACGACGCTTGTTGAATCCTTTTTACGTCGAAGAGGATTTGACGCGCGAAGAATCAATTCCGACTTAACTCAGGCCAAGCGCGAGCGAATTATGAACAAGATCCGAGCACAGGATCTTCAGTTCCTCGTCGCCACCGACATTGCCGCTCGCGGAATCGACATCGAACAAATCGATTTGGTCATTAACTACAACATCCACGATCAAACAGAGACCTACATTCACCGGACTGGTCGAACGGGACGTGCGGGGCGAAGCGGAAAAGCGGTAAGCCTGATTGGTCCCCGTGACCACGGCGCATTTCATTTCCTCAAGAAAGTGGTTGATTTTGAGTTCACCAAACTCGACCTACCACAAGACGACGAAGTCGCCGATGCTCGCCTTGCGCATCTCTACGAGCTGATACGAAAAGGAAAGATTGAAGTTTCAGATCGTGACGTGCTCGTTGCAAACAAACTAATGAAAGACCTCGGTGGTATTGAAGATCCAGAGGAAGAGCTTTCAAAAATCGTCGCAAAGCTTTGTCGCTTCTCCGTTGAGCATTACATCGCGGCAGAGGCAAAAGCCCTTGATGAAGAGCTTGAGGCAGGGCCCGAGGAAAAATCAAAAAAATCACGTGACAGAAAAGGTGATAGAGAAAAGAAAAGTTCTCGCGGCAGCGAACAAAAATACTCCGAGGAAAGTAGCGGAGAGGACAAAAGGCCACGCCGAGATCAGAAGGATGCTCCTGAGGAAATTCGAGTGTATCTGGGCCTCGGCTCTTCTCACGGCCTGACACGTGAAAGTTTCTTAGACCTCGCCGCATCGCACGCAAATATTGATGAAGATCAATTGCGTAAGCTTACCATCCGCGAACATTATGGATTTGTAGACTTGCTTCAGCCCAACGCCGACTCCCTTATCGAACAACTCAAGGGAGTGCAGTTCCAGGGTGAAAAGCTTGTTGTCGAAAAAGCCGCGAGCCTTAGTGACCGTCGACGACGGAATTCCGGTGGCGGCAACCGAAGAGGATCGCGAAACGATTCACGAGGCGGTGGTCGTTCTCGATCAAACGCTCGGCGCGGACAGAACCGACAAGGCTCTTCGAAAAGGAATTCTCGCAATCGGCGAGAGCAATAGCAATAACAGATTGGGAAACACGTACCATGCGTAGCGCACTCGCTAGCAAAACGCTGCTTCCGGGCTTTCGACCGGTACCAAAAACAGGCGTCATTTACGTCATGACTGAAGCCGCAAAACTTGGTTTCAATGAAGAACGCGATCAGTGGTCAAATCTAGGACAAGGAGCACCCGAAACGGGGCCGCTTGAGAATTCCCCCGAGCGCATCAATCATCTAGATTTCTCTAGCGACGACCATGAGTATGCACCCGTGGCGGGTCTTGGAGAACTCCGTGATGCCGTTGCAAATCTTTACAACGTTCGATTTCGGCAAGGTAAAACTAGTAAGTATACGAGAGAAAACGTCGCAATCGCCTCCGGTGGAAGACTTGCGCTAACAAGACTTGTTTCCACAATCGGCAAAGCGAACATCGGACACTTCCTACCAGACTATACTGCGTACGAAGAATTGCTGGGGAGTTTCTCAAGCTTTGTCCCGATACCGATTCTGGCGGACACGGGTTCTGGGTTTCGCCTGAGCTCAGACGAAATACATCGAGAAATTCTTGGTCGCGGACTCTCCGCAGCTCTGCTCTCAAATCCTTGTAACCCCACAGGTCAGCTCATTCATGGCAGCCAGTTAGAGGCATGGGTGAATTCCGCACGAGAACTTCAGTGTGCGCTTATATTTGATGAGTTCTACTCTCACTACGTGTATCATTCCGAGGAAAAGGCCGTCTCTGCCGCGGAGTTTGTCGAGGATGTAAACCAAGATCCTATTATTTTCTTTGACGGTCTCACCAAGAATTGGCGCTACCCAGGATTTAGAGTTTCCTGGACGGTGGGCCCCAGCTCCGTCATTGAAGCTGTTTCTTCCGCCGGCAGTTTCATCGACGGCGGTTGCGCGCGCCCAATGCAGCTTGCTGCCCTTCCCCTGCTTGATCCAAAAATTGCCGAACAGGAAGCGGCCTCGATTCGCCACGTTTTTAGAGAAAAGCGGGACTTCATGCTTTCGCGACTCAAGGATTTGGGAATCGTCGTCTCGCCCACACCGCAAGGGGGTTTTTATTGCTGGGGAGACCTTTCGGCACTTCCCGAAAGTATCAACACCGGGATGAAACTCTTCAGAAAGGCCTTGGAACAGAAAGTCGTGATTGTTCCTGGAGTGTTTTTCGATATCAATCCGGGTCAACGTCGTCCGGATAGGGCAAGTCGTTTTGGCAGCTTCGCTCGCTTTTCCTTTGGTCCCCCGAGAACCGAAATTGAGCGTGGCTTAGCCGCACTAGAGCAACTCATCCGGAGCGAAAGCTAATGGCGTATTGGTTGATGAAAACTGAGCCTGATGTATACTCTATTGAGGATCTCAAGAGTGATAAGACGACGTATTGGGACGGAGTGAGAAATTACCAAGCTCGGAACTTCATGAAGGACATGAAGGTTGGTGACCTGGTGCTGGTGTATCATTCAAACGCCTCTCCTCCGGGAATCGCAGGTATTGCAAAAATTTCAAAAGCCGCATACCCCGACCCAACGCAGTTCGATAAGCGAAGCAAGTATTACGACCCAAAGTCGAGCAAAGAAGAGCCGAGGTGGTTCTGCCCCGAGCTTCGATTTGTAAAAAAATTGAAGACATTTGTCTCCCTTCCCATGCTTCGAGAAACAAAGAGTCTTGCCGACATGCTTGTGTTAAAAAAAGGCTCTCGTCTGAGTGTGCAGCCGGTTGAGGAGAAACATTTCAAAGTTGTTGAGAAACTCGGCGCAGCGTAGCTCTCTGGGCGACCACCTGCTACGCGCAGCGATTGAAAGGAGAGGTGTAATCCAAGCATTGGTCCCAATCGCTGGAAGCCTATTCCTCCAGCGACACGTCCCTACCAACCTTACGCACTAAAGTAACGCAATGCCCATTTTTTATGCGTGAGCATGACGCGTTGAAGATACTCGTAGTATCTGAAACCTTTTCTGAGACCAAGTCGTCCCTGGGAGCTACGGTGAAGCTGAAACGCTTGTTCGTGTGATGAACGAACATCGCGTTGTAGTTCCTCGTAACGGCAAAGCAATTCGCGTGCACTTGCCCCAGCGTGAACCAAATCGCCAAATTCTTTTTCCATAAGATAGGCGATTAGTATCTCTCGCTCTGTCTCAAAGCGGGTCAATACCATATCACGTTCAGCGTCACGAAAAAGTTGGCTAGAAGGATACAGGCAGTACAGCTCGGCAAGTCCTGACCGTCGACCGCTCAAGTCTAGTGAGGAAAGCCGACCTCTCATTCGTTGCTCGGCAAAACTCTTGTCCATGCCACGCAACTCCTCGTCGGTACTGGTAGAGAGAGCACTTGATATCGCACCGTCACTTCGGTCACGAATCAACTCTGCTAACACAGGGGAGTTTTCGCGATCACGTCGTTCAAACGCCAACTTGGTAAGCGCATCAAGACTGAGCTCCTCCTCACTTCCATGAAAACGAAAATAAGGACTTCCGCTCAGGATGTCAGCGTAGGCATGCTTAAATGCAACATTGACATCATCCACATCTGCGGAAAACAGTGTAACGACAAAGCGTCGAAAATCGAATTCCACTCGATACGGTTCACAATTTGTTTCACGTTCTTGATTGTAGAGACCGTACCATGCGGGAGGCTCTAGTTGCATCGGATGAAACAAACGCTTCGGACCGGGAAACAGCGCATCGGACAACAAGAGCAAATTATCAACGAACATCGCAGCTTCAATGACAATTGCTTCAATCAGATTCAGCGTCGGCGCCTCAGTGACTGGCACTCGGCGAAGCACTTCATCTCGAAGTTCTTCGAGCCCTCGTATCGCCTTTGCGAAATAAAACGCATCGGTTGAGCGAATTCGATGCTGTGTCTTTAGTTCTTGGACACAGTCGGCAAGGGCTCGCATCTCGGCGGATAATTTCATCCATACATTCCTGTTTACCTTGTTGGGGACACGATTCAGTTAAAAACCATCGATTGCATGATGGATTACACCGAGGAAAAGGAATTTTCCTCGGTGTAAGATACTTTAATCACTAAGCAATTATCAGGAAAGACCGGGGGGCAAACCTAAATAGTGCAGCATAATAGTCGGAAATGCAAGCTCCCTCGCTAGGCCAAGGAATTGAGCAAAATGCACTAGCGGGAATTTGTGGCAGATCGCAGCGCCCATGAACGGCGCAGAAGCCGTTCGTCTGTCGCGCTAAGTGAGTCCTCAAGTTCAAGGAGTTCAATTTCGAGCTGTTCTCTTTCAGAAAATAGTTCCGCTCGCTCCTCGTCACTCAATCTCGCGTCGGCGTTGCTGAACACTCGAATCTGTTCGTCGATACGATTCTCTTGCTGTTTGAGCATATCAGTTAAGGAACTGAGATGGACCATGTCCTTAAATTCTTGCTGCAAACTCTGCTGTACAATCAATCCAACGGTAGCCTCTAAGGATTGACGCTGGTCTTTGAGAGATGCACCCAATGATTTCGCTGCTTGAGGATCTTGCTCAATTGCATTTCGATATTCCAGAGACGTTTTGTCATACTCTGCTTTTCGGCGTCTGACATCCTCACTAATTGATTCAATCTCGGCAGCAACGTTTAAGACCTTGCCTTGATGGTACATTTGAGCGAGTCGAGCCCACTTCGTATAGGATTGACGCTCTAAGGCAAATAATCGCGAGGCTTCTCGGAATGCAACACTAGTTCGTTGCTCTCGGTTCTTTAGATTTTGCAATTCATTTTTTCTCTGCGCAGGGCTAAAATCAATACTGTTTAAGCGGACGCTAAGACCAAATAGTTTCTCGCGTAATGCATGTTTCTGCGTGGCGACTGCGAGTTTATCATCATCAAGTTTCACTCGTTTTAATTGAGCCATTTCAGCAT
>CAYGNZ010000163.1:0-7471 GCA_964351345.1 uncultured Bdellovibrionales bacterium
GCTACCATGTCGACCGACGTTTCGGTTGGGATTGTCATGGTGTACCGGTTGAGTTTGAGATCCAAAAGAAGCTCGAATTGTATGGCGGTAAGGCAGTTCGAGAATTTGGGATTGAAAAGTTCAACGAGGAATGTCGCAAAATCGTTCTCCGCTATACTAAAGAGTGGGAGGAGTTTGTTACCCGAAGTGGTCGTTGGGTGGATTTTGAACGACAGTACCGCACGATGGATTCCGACTTCATGGAATCTGTCTGGTGGGTAGTAAAAAGCCTTTGGGAACGTGGGCTAATCTACGAGGGATTTAAGTGTGTTGCCTATTCAACCGGAATCAACACGCCGCTGAGTAACTTCGAAGCAAATCTAAATTATAAAACCGTCCAAGATCCTGCCATCACGGTGCGGGCCCGATTTGCTGATGCGGTGAAAGACCGAATTGAACTGCCGCAAAAAGCGACGCTTCCCGTCCACGCCTACGTGTGGACCACCACGCCGTGGACCTTGCCAAGTAATATGGCGCTTGCGGTGAATGAAAACTTTCCCTACGTCGCGGTATACGTTCCCGATCAGGAGTATGCGATTGTCGCGAAATCACTGGCGGAAAAATACTTCCCCGAGCTTGGTGAATCAAAAGAGAATGACCGCAACATTGAGATTGTTTCAGAATTTCCGGGCAGTCGATTGCTCAATCTGGAGTACACTCCCTTTTTCCCTTATTTCGAAGAGGAGCGAGCGCGAAATGCCTTTCGTGTCTATGGCGGCGAATTCGTTTCGGAAGAAGACGGAACCGGGATAGTGCACATGGCATCCTTTGGTGAAGATGACCTTGGGGTGTTTCAGAAGAATGACATCACCATCGTTGACCCGGTGGATGAGGATGGAAAGTTTCTGCCGGAAGTAAGTGACTTCGCTGGTCAGTATATCAAGGATGCAGATTCAAAGATTATTGCAGCCCTTAAAGAGCGTGCTTTGCTTGTTCAGCATCAAACACTTGAGCACTCCTACCCCTTTTGCTGGCGGACCGATACGCCACTTATCTATAAGTCGATTTCTTCCTGGTTCGTTCGAGTGGAGCAAATCCAAGACTTGCTCCAACATGCCAACTCTCAGATTAATTGGGTGCCGGGCCATATTAAAGAAGGCCGATTCGGTAAATGGCTTGAAGGGGCCCGAGATTGGGCCATCTCAAGGAATCGCTTCTGGGGCACACCAATTCCTATTTGGCGCTGCGGCTCCTGCGACGCGGTTCATTGCGTTGGTTCGGTAGAGGAGCTTGAAAAGCTTGGTGGGGAGACGGTAAGTGACCTTCATAGTCATAAGATCGATCACATTGAAATTGACTGTGCGGATTGCGGTTCGAAAATGAAGCGCATCCCTGAAGTGCTTGATTGCTGGTTTGAGAGCGGTGCGATGCCCTATGCCCAGGCGCATTATCCGTTTGAAAACAAGGAAGAGTTCGAGCAGCGCTTCCCGGCTGATTTCATTGCAGAAGGCTTGGACCAAACTCGAGGCTGGTTCTATACCCTTCTTGCCCTTTCCTCTGCGCTGTTTGGACGTCCCGCCTTTAAAAACGTAATCGTCAACGGCATCGTCCTCGCAGAAGACGGGCGTAAAATGTCAAAGTCGTTGCAGAACTATCCTTCTCCTGATGGCGTGATGAATGAGTACGGAGCCGACGCTTTGCGTTTGTATCTTCTCTCCTCCGCTGCCACGCGAGCAGAGGAGCTTCGCTTCTCTGAAGAGGGTGTGCGCCAAGTAGTGCGACAAACATTGCTGCCGCTTTGGAACGCCTATAACTTTCTCGTCACCTACTCCTTAGTCGACGCGTGGTCACCGAAAGATGCTCCCCAAACTCCTTCACCAAACGTGTTGGATCGCTGGATTCTTTCGAAAGTAGGCTCCTTAGTTGATGGAGTTGATGCGGCGCTTTCTTCGTATCGATTGTATTCCGCTGCGCAACCAATCTTGGATTTCGTGGTGCAGCTTACCAACTGGTACATACGTCTAAATCGTCGACGTTTCTGGGCCGGGAATTCAGCCGAGGAGGCTGAAGATAAGGCGCACGCCTATGCCACGCTTCACCAAGCGCTTCTCTCATTTGTTCGGGTGCTTGCGCCGATAGCGCCGTTTATCAGCGAAGAAATATTTCTCAATCTCAGTGAGGATGTTGAGGGTATTTCAGTAGAGAGTGTGCATCTCGCGCCATTTCCAAGCATGGAAGAGTTGCAAGGTCTGGAGATTGACCGTGATCTTGAGCTGACGATGGAGCTATTTGAGGAAGTAATTTTGCTGGGCCGAGGAGTCCGAAACGAGCACGGATTGAAGGTGCGACAGCCCTTGGCCAACATTTCGGTTGTCTATCCTGATGCGGAAGCCCTTGAGCGTCTCAAGATAGTTGATGGATATATTCGCGATGAGTTGAACGTCAAGAACGTCATCTACACTTCTGAGGAAGAGGAGGTGGTTTCTCTCAGTGCGAAGCTCAATACGAAACGACTTGGTAAAACTCTTGGTCCTAAACTGGGTCGGGATGGAATGAGGGACCTGCAGAAGCATATTGCCTCGCTTTCAACTGATGAGATTCGCCAGGTCGAGAATGGCTCCACTTTTTCGTTCCAGGAAATGACATTTGACGCAGACGACCTTGTCATTGTCCGCAGCCCAAAACCTGGCACTGATGCGGCTGCAAGTAGTGGACAAATCACTATCGTACTCGATACCGCTTTAACCCAAGAACTCCGACTCGAGGGTGCTGCAAGGGATTTTGTAAACCGAGTGCAGCGCTTGCGGAAAGACTCCGGTTTTGATGTCGCTGATCGCATTGTCATCCGCTATATGACGGCCTGTCCGCGTCTCCTCACCGCCTTGGTTGATAATCGTGACTATGTGATGCAAGAGACACTCGCGGTTGAACTTGTGCAGATAAGTGACGAAGAGGAGTTTCAAGGAAGCACGACGGAACTTCCGTCCGCGCTCGAAATTGATGGAAAAACGGTAATCATCTCCTTGACCCGAACCCAAGGCTAGACTGAACGAATGAATCATCGACGTAATTTTTTAGTTTTCCTGCTGATACTCGTCTTGGATTTATGGACGAAGTATCTGGCGCAAGCCAACTTTGCCGAAGGCGAAGTGTATGAAGTAATTCCTAACCTCTTTAATCTCACCTTGGTTTACAATCCTGGGGCGGCGTTTGGTTTATTTGCGAATCTGCCAGACTTTTGGCGTCGTTTCGTTTTGTTGCTCGTCTCTTCGCTTGCCTTAGTTGTGGTGTTTCGTTTCATGCTCAAAGAGGCAAAGGACGACGCCTGGTCTCAGGTGGCGCTCTCTGGAATTCTTGCCGGAGCGATTGGCAATATTGTTGACCGACTGCGCTTTGATTCGGTGGTAGATTTTCTCGATTTTTACTGGGGAAGCTATCATTGGCCAGCGTTTAATATTGCTGATTCTGCCATCTCCGTAGGTGTTTTTATCCTGATATTCCGTATTCTTTTCGCTCCGGCCGAAGGTAGAGCCGAAGCGGGCGGATGAGCTATCTAGCTGAAATAAAAGAAGAAAAGAGGTTCTTTTCGCCCCCTGCACGCAGTCGCTAGCTTTTACATTCTCCTAAGCACAGTACGCGCCAAACTCCCCATAACTATCTTAAGCTGGAGAGATCACTCGATCCTGCAGTTTCTTAAGGACTAACGTTACGTTGCGAAGAAAAAATTCCTGGCAATTTGCAGGATGTATTGGAGAGCGGGAGATATGAAAGCAGTGCGAATACTTACAATTCTTTTGCTTGTTTTTTCTCTCTCTGCTTGTGCCCAACAGATGAGTAAGGCTGGAAAAGGCGCGCTCATTGGCGCAGCAAGTGGTGCAGGAGTTGGAGCGCTGGCCGGAAGTCAAATCGGTGAAGCGGGAATTGGTGCTGCCGTTGGAGGTGGAATTGGTTTGGTTGCCGGTGCCGTTGTCGGTAATTCCTTAGATTCCCAAGACATTGAGCGTGAACGCCTCGAGGAGCAACAACGCCGTCAGCAGGCTGAGCTTGAGCGTCAAGCCCGGGAGATTGAAGATATGCGCCGTCAGCAGCGCTATGATGATCTCTATCGCCGATACCAGTAAGCATTCAAAAATAAGTCAAAACTCACCTTTTTCTCAGTAGTCAATGCAGTCGAGTATCCACTCGCGGCCGAGTCAGATTTGTAGCGAGTAACGCATTCAACAAGCCCTAAATTGCTGTGAATTTCAGTGGCGTGCAGGACGTCCATACGCTACGCTTCTCACGATACCTGTGAAAAGATCGCTAGTGGCAGGTAAAAACCAAAATATCGGCACTATTTAGATCTTTTTCCTGCGCGGTTTTCTTTAATTGTTAATGCATGCATTCGCCGTATTTTTGTGAGCGAGTTCGTTTGAGCAGTACGGTATTGCTCAATCCTTTCAGGACTCATCGTCTTGGATTTGCGAGCCGCGAATTGAAAACTGCCGAACAGACTACGATTTCGCTTGGCAGAACTAGCAGATTTAATTTTTGCGAGATGAGTTTCCTACCATCTGCGCGAACCCGAGGAGGTAATAGTGGCTCGAAATAAAAACTCTCTTTACGCAACTTCAATCAAGGATTGTCGATATTGTTTTCAAGCAATATTTTTTCTTCTCGCGATTTGCCTTGTGATGAGCTGCACTCCCGCACGTCAGCAGACATCCTCGGGAGATCTTAATCCGACAAGCACCGGTGCGGTGGTTGGTGCGGCCCTTGGTGCGGCAGGTGGAGCAATCATCGGTTCTGCGACCGGAGATGCGGGACCGGGGCTTGCGATTGGAGCAGCGGGTGGAGCGCTTACGGGAGGAGTAATTGGCCGGGGATTTCAGCAACAAGATGAAGAAATTCTCAAGCAGCGCGAAATAATTGCTCGCCAAGGTGCCACCATTGACGACCAAGGACGTCAAATCAACGAATTACGAAGAAATATGGCTGATGGAGCAGGCGACTACTCCATGCCGAGCACTGCTCCTACAGGTTCGATTCCTATGGGTTCGATTCCTACGGAGACTATGCAAGAGCAGGATATGCTCGGAACCGATGCCCGGTTTCAAATGACTGACGATGTGATGCAGCAAGCTCCTGAACCAACAAACAATGCACTGCCGCGTGCAGCGCTTCCGCCAGCGGCAGGCACAATCGCTCCTGACAACTCCTGGCAGAGCTCCTCTTCAGCAAACTCCGCCACGGCTGATACATTCGTCGATGGCCGCTTTGAAATTCCGGCGAAAAATAGACCAAGTGTGGAACGTGTAGAGCAAGACACTATCTACGACGGCAATCCACAAGCGCAGCCTTTTTTGGGTTCAGTTGCTGAACAACGAGCTGATCTTCGAGCAGATGCGCGTGACTCAGTGCGCGCACGTCTTGGCTTCCCGACTCCCGAGGAAAAGGGAATGAGTCCAATCCTTCCTACTGCTGCTCTCGATTCGTCTGCCGCCACCTCTGGGCAATCTAGTATTGAATCAGAAGACCTCATGCCGATGCTTGAGGATGCGCAAAAAACCCAACTTCCTCCAGCAAACATGCCTACGGCGGGAAGTCGTGGCGAACAGCAAATGCTTGCCGCACGAGCGTCGAACGAAGCGATGCCTGCAGGAGCGATAAGCGCGCCTCGAGCGGAAGTAGCACAGAAACCCGCCATCGCACCGCAGTCTTTCGGCGCTGCTTCCATGGAGCCGCCCGTGGTGACTCCGTCGCCCACAGGAAAGGCAACGATTAGTCTTCCTACTCCTGCGAGAAGCATCGATGAGCAACTGGCCTCAGCAAAACCGATTCGACTCTCCAAAGGCACTCGGCTGATTAACCCGGGCAAGCGAGAGATTCGAAGCGATTCGCTAGACGTAGGCCAGCCAGTTCGTCTGGGAAGAGACATCGGAGCGAGCGAGCAAAAGACTGCCTTTAACGCGCCTGCGAAACCCCCTGTGAAAGTCGCGCGAAATATTGTGCCGACCCTTCCCTCCGAGGGGGCTGTGGCGCTCGAAGATGAGCTGCCGCTTGCGGTTCGCCCTGCTCAGTCTCAAAAGGCCCTTGATATCGCCGCCGTGCCCTCTAGTGGTGTGCGATTGGGAGATTTGGAGAAGCATAAGCCCTCTCCGAGAGCAAAGCAGTTCACGGTCGAGCCAAAGGAGCCAGAGAAGGTCGCTAAAAAAGTCACGAAACCTGAGGTTGCTCCTACAACTAAAAAGGCAGAATCAACAAAGAAGCAGCCGCCAAAAGTTGAAGCTGATAATAGTGTGAACGAAGAAGTGCCTGTGGTCACCATCGTCCAAAGTGATGATACGGCCGCGCCGCTGGTACCAAAAGATACCAATTGTATGGAAGGGGAGACTGAAGCGGAGCGAGCGAGGAGCGCTACTTCAGACTCAGACAAAATCTTTTACTACCGACGTGCGCTACGACTCTGCCCGAAAGAGCCGGTGTATCTGATTGAGTTAGGACGATTGTATTCAGAGCTCGGAAAAACCGAAGACGCGCGTTTTTCTTTCACCAAGGCTCTTGAGCTAGATCCAGAGAATGAAATCGCTCAAGACGAGCTTAGTTTGTTGATGCTCGAAAGCGACAGTAACGTCTATTAGAGAAGAGGATAGAGCTAGTATGAATACCTTGCGAAAAACGACATCGGGATTACTGAGCGTAGTCTTTCTACTTGCAATCACCATGTCGTTTTCTGCCTGCGCTGGATCGATTAATAAAGCAACTCAGGGCGCGCTCGCAGGAGCTGCAGTAGGCGCAGGCTCAGGCGCTATCGTGGGGAACCAAACGGGCCACTCGGGCGCGGGTGTGGCTATTGGTGCTGGTCTAGGCGCCCTTGGTGGAGCCTTAGTGGGTAATTCGCTTGATCGTATGGACCAAGAGAATGCCTCGCTGGAAGGTCAACTACAGAAGAACAAGGAGCTGTTGGAGGAAAATAGACGGCTCATCGATGAGCTTCGCTCAAGAGGTGCTGATGTGCGAGCGACGGATCGAGGTGTTGTGATAAATCTCCCTGACATTCTCTTTGAATTTGACCGCGCTCGGCTCACGCCACCAGCAAAGCGAACGATTGGCGAAATTGCAGAAGTCGTTCGTAGTGTGAAAGATAGACCGGTAGCGGTTGAAGGCCATACTGATTCAATAGGTTCGATAGTGTATAATAAAGACCTTTCTCGGCGACGCGCAGAGAGTGTGGCGCGGGAACTAGGACAACTAGGGGTTCCTTCGGCTCAAATGACCACTCGAGGGTATGGAGAGGGTCGTCCTATCGCTACCAATAATTCTGAAGCGGGTCGGGCTCGCAATCGACGAGTAGAGATTATTATCGAGAATTAGCGCTAGTAGTTTCTAAGACAAGGTGCGGCAATAAAAAAAGGCCTCCGATGGAGGCCTTTTTTATTGAGTAATCCGAGAGCAACGTCTCGCTACTTCGAACCGGTTTGAACCGTATTCTCGTAGACAATCAAAGGCTGCT
>CAYGNZ010000164.1:0-7392 GCA_964351345.1 uncultured Bdellovibrionales bacterium
CAAAATGCTCTCTCGCCGTTTGCCGTCGATGCTGGCGAATCGACTAATTTCAAAAACAACGAATGTTCGTCTGCATGACTACGGTTGCTCGCTCAAAGTATTTCGAGCTGAAGTTGCTCGTGGCTTACAACTCTACGGCGAGATGCACCGTTTCATCCCGGCACTTGCCGCACAAAACGGCGTGACTATCGCCGAGATTCCCGTTAATCATCGGGCGAGAACTGCGGGCACCTCGAAGTATGGTATCTCGCGCACCTTTCGCGTGCTGCTCGATCTCCTGACCGTGCAATTTTTCCTTACCTTCTCCACTCGTCCGCTTCATATGTTTGGCGCCATGGGTTTTGTTGCAGGCGGTCTTGGCTCTGCACTTTTTCTCTGGCTCGGCGTTGAAAAGTTTCTCATGGGAATGCCAATAGGAAATCGGCCTGCCTTGATGATTGGCGTGATGCTGGTGCTGATTGGTTTTCAATTTATCTGTTTTGGTCTGCTTGCTGAAGTGATGGTGCGCACCTATCACGAGAGCCAGAACAAAAAGATTTACGCAGTGCGGGACGTCATTGAGTTCGGTCCAGACGGACAGAAGCGAGAGCCGGCCGCGCGTCCAATTGCTCGACTTGCCTAGGGGTTCAGAGTTCGTGTCTGAAGCAGTAGTAGTCCTTCTTGATGCACGCAAGCTAGGTGATGGAGGGATCGGTATTTATATCGAGAACCTCGTTGACGGACTGCTTGCCTTGCGGCGTGAGAACGCTGCCGAGATAGAGCTTCGACTATTAGTGAATCCCGGTTTTGAGTCTGATTTACGCCTCGATGCCGTGCGGCGCTGGCAAGGTGAAGTAAGCTTCCACTTAGAGAAGGCACAAAAATATTCTGCCCAAGAGTATCTCCGACTGTCCCATACGCAACGCGAGCTTTTAGCAGAAGTCGACCTCTTCCATTCACCGCATTATACCTTGCCCTATCGTCTTGGCGTGCCCTCGGTGGTCACTATTCATGATGCAATCCATATCACCCACGCTGAGCATCTTGGCCAGCGTGTTATTGGCAAGCGTCTGATTCACTCTGCGATGCGGCGCGCGTCTTCAATTATTACTGTCAGTAAGCACAGCGCCTCAGTGCTCCGTAGCTTGTTTCCTCGAGTGAGCACTCCTGTGCAAGTAGTGCCGAACGCCTTACCCCTTGATGTAAGCATAGAGTCTACTCGCGATGCTGCGGGCTATGTCAGCGCACGAGGAGTGGACCCACGGTATTGCGTATTTCTCGGCAGTGAGAGAGCGCATAAGGGGTTTGAAGAGTTACTCACCGCTTGGACACTCCTTGACCAAGCCGCACCGGACCTTGTGCTCGCGGGAGACCGTTACTCCAAAAAGAGTCGGGCGCGGGTAGAGGAGCTTGGTTTGAGCAATAAAGTGCATTTCGTTGGAGCGCTTAGTCGCCGAGAACTTCTTGGTCTTCTGCGTGGTGCAGAAGCACTTTGTATGCCGTCTCGTGAAGAAGGCTTTGGACTTCCCGCTCTTGAAGCGATGGCCAGTGGTGTGAGCGTTGTCTGCACACCAAATCCAGCGCTTCGCGAAGTTGCCGGAGAGGCTGCCTGGTTTGCCCAATCATTTCACGCCAAAGCGCTGGCTGATGCAGTAGAGCAGTGTCTGAGCCAGCGAGAAGAAAAACAAGGCCGCATTGAGCTTGGAAAAGAGCGAGCGCGAAACTTTCTTATCTCAGCTCAGGCACGGGCCACGGTGGAGGTGTATCAAACCGTGCTTGGCCGAAAGATTCTTCAGACTACCGCGAGCGCGCCAGGTGGTGAAACGCGAGTGAGGCAGGGATGAGAGTTGCACTGGTGCATGATTGGTTACTGGGAATGCGCGGGGGTGAGCGCTGCTTAGAAGTGCTGTGCCAGATGTTTCCTGATGCGGATGTCTATACGGCTTTCTACAATCCTGAAAATATTACCGCTCCGATCAAGCGACACCGTGTACGCGTATCCTCACTAGGGCGTTTGCCAAATGTCAGTGCCTACTATCGTTGGCTGCTTCCGCTCTTTCCTTTCGCTTCACGTTCACTAAGCCGTGCGATTCGTCTGCAACACCAGAAGGCACCTTATGATTTGGTAATTAGTGTCTCTCACTGTCTGGCGAAAAATATTGAAGTGCCCGCTGGTGTGCCGCACCTTTGTTACTGCCTGACTCCGGTGCGTTATTTCTGGGATCATTTTGAATCTTATTTTGGCACTCGGCCAATTCGTCCCTTAGCCCAACTGATAATCTCTGGCTTAAGAAAATGGGACCTACGCGGCGCACGGGGGGTGTCTCGCTTTATTGGCATTAGTGAATACATCGCCAATCGGATTCAGCGGATTTACGGCGAGGCAGCAGGAGTTGCTTATCCTCCTGTGCGCACCGACTGGATTACTCCGCGCGCTGCAGCGGAAGAGGGCGAGGGGTTTCTCTGCGTTAATGCGCTCGTGCCCTACAAGAATGTTGAGCTGGTGCTCGAAGCCTTTTTACAGCTCCCCTATGACTTAACAATCATTGGCGATGGCCCAGAGCGTGAACGCTTGCGAACACTTGCACGGAAGAAAAAAGTCGGAGGAAAAATCCGCTTTCTCTCTAAGCTCAGTGATGAGCAGCTTGCAGCGGAGTATCGCCAGGCAAAGGCACTAGTGTTCGCTGCGGAAGAGGATTTTGGCATGGTGCCTGTTGAGATGCAGGCGGCGGGAAGGCCAGTGATTGCTTATGGTAGAGGCGGGGCGCTTGAGACTGTTGCTGTTAAGGGAGCACAGCCTTCAGGGCTCTATTTTAGCGAACTTACTGCTGATTCTATTTGTGCTGCCGTGCAAGATTTTATTCTTCGACAAGGGGAGTTTACTCTTGATAATTGTAGGGCTAAGGCGCAGCAATTCAATCTTAAGCGATTTCAACAGGACTTTCTTGCAGAGGTCTGTGGGCTGGGTTTCTCAAAGAGCAAGCTTTGTTCAATTTCACGAACAATCTCTTCGCTCTTTGAGCAAGCCGAAGTCTCAGCACAAGCAGGAGAACAGTCCTTGTCACGTGCGGTAGCAGGAGGGCACTAGGAAGTCGATGTTAAAGAAACACTCACAGCTTTTTGAAGGACTCTTCACTGCTTCTGATCTGCTCGTGGTTTCTATCGCCTGGGCGCTGAGCTACCTGATCCGATTTCAGTGGGATCTCATCCCCGTCGATAAAGGCGTGCCGCCGTTTACTGACTATCTGCGCATGCTGCTTTTCGTCTGGTTAATCTGGGCTTTCGTATTTCGTCGTTTTGGTCTGTATCGACCGATGCGCGGGGTGAGTCGTTTTCGCGAGCCGTGGAGAGTAATACGCGCCAATACCTTTGCCGTGGTCTTGCTGCTTGCCGTGACCTATCTGTTTCGCGAGAAGAGTGTGCCCTTCTCTCGATTGGTGTTTGTCATCTTTTGGTTTCTCTCCACCTCATTTACCGTCGCCTCTCGACTCACCATTCGCTACTGCCTACGAGCGATGCGTCGTCGGGGATATAATTTGCGCTACGCACTGATTGTCGGGGCAGGGGATCTTGCTTCGAAAGTGGCGACGCGGATGATGCGCCATCCTGAATACGGGATGATCCTCATTGGCTGTTTGGCCAGTGATGCACCAAGCCCCTCGCCTAGTCCTCGACGAGGGAACTGGCGCAACCTTCATCTCTGGCAGCAGCCGGAAGAGGAGCGAACGTTGCGCTCTCTTGCCGAGAGCGATCAAAGTGGACGCCTGGAGATTCCCGTCGTCGGTAAATACGAAGACTTACCGCGCTTCTTGGAGCAGGGTAATGTTGACCAAGTTATTGTCACTTTACCGCTTCGAGACCATGACCGCCTTGAAGAGGTGATTAGCTCCATTGGCGATGCGATGGTCGATGTGAAGATTGTGCCCGATGTGCATCAGTTTATTCAGCTTGGCAGCCAAGTTGAGGAGTTTGATGGCCTGCCCGTGGTCAGCCTGGCCTCGACCCCACTTGCTGGCCTAAATCGACCCCTAAAAAGAGCTTTGGACATCATTTTGGGCAGTTTATTTTTCCTAATACTTAGCCCACTTATGCTAATCCTCGCTTTTTTAGTAAAAATTACATCAAAAGGGCCAATTTTTTTCTCTCAGGAGCGTGTGGGGCTTGATGGCAGGACATTTAACATTTATAAGTTCAGGACCATGTCGCTAGATGCTGAGGTAGATGGTGCGAAATTCGCGGTTCCAGGAGACCCCCGAACCACCGCCATTGGCAGCGTGCTGCGACGGTTTAGCTTGGATGAGCTACCCCAGTTGGTCAATGTGATCTTGGGACAGATGTCCCTTGTTGGGCCGAGGCCCGAACGGCCTGTATTTATTGATCAATTCCGCGCGAGGATTCCTCGCTACATGCTGCGCCATAAGGTGCAGGCGGGAATGACCGGCTGGGCGCAGGTAAACGGTTGGCGAGGAAATACGTCCATCGAGAAGCGCATCGAGCATGACCTCTATTATATAGAGAACTGGTCATTGCTGCTTGATATCAAGATTCTCGTGCTGACAGTCTTCCGCGGCGTCCGCGACCGAAACGCTTACTAAGCTAATCCGCATGCGAGATTTAGAGGAGAGTAGCGGGGCTCTGTGCTCAGCATTCACTCTCGGTCAGCTCGAAGTGTGTGGAACGCAATTGATACCGCAAGGCTCTTGTTACGAGATGAGGAGCCTTCGATGAGACGAATTTTGGGCATTAATTTTTAAACCTACGGAGTTGTCATGAACGTTGGAGTTATTGGATCTGGATATGTTGGCTTAGTTGCGGGAGCGTGTTTCGCCGAGAGCGGGAACGAAGTTGTCTGCGCTGACATTAATGAGGACAAGATTGCTGCGCTGAATCGCGGCGAGGTGCCGATTTTTGAACCAGGTCTTGATCGCCTCATTGAGAGCAACATCAAAGGCGACCGACTCTCTTTCACCACCGATATTCCGCTTGCGGTTCGTGGTTCTGAAGTCATTTTCATCGCGGTGGGAACTCCACAAGACGAAGACGGCTCAGCAGACCTTCAGTATGTGCTTAAAGTTGCAGAGACCATTGGAAAGAACATGAATGGTCCAAAAATCGTGGTCAACAAGTCCACGGTTCCTGTCGGCACTGCTGCACTTGTTGCAGAAGAGATCAGAAAGCACACCGACTTACCTTTCGACGTAGTTTCAAACCCAGAGTTTCTAAAAGAAGGCTCTGCGATTGATGACTTCATGAAGCCTGACCGAGTGGTGATTGGAACCACGAGTGTGGAAGCAGCAGAAGTAATGCGTGAGCTCTACTCTCCGTTTGTTCGAACCAACAACCCAATTCTTGTGATGGACAATCAGAGTGCTGAAGTAACCAAGTATGCAGCAAACGCGCTACTTGCTACTCGCGTAACCTTCATGAACGAAATTGCCAACCTTTGTGAAGAAGTTGGCGCGGATGTCAGCCAGGTCCGAACAGGAGTAGGAACTGATAGCCGTCTTGGACCAAGCTTCTTGTTCCCCGGTGTGGGTTATGGTGGTTCCTGTTTCCCCAAAGATGTTCGTGCGCTGATTAAAACGGGCGAAGAGCATGGTGTGGGTATGAGCATCATCAAGTCAGTGGATCTTGCAAACAACCGTCAGAAGTCACGAATCGTTGAAAAAGTGATCAAGCACTTTGGTGGCGAAGCCAACATTAAAGGCAAGACCTTTGGTGTCTGGGGACTTGCGTTTAAGCCAAACACTGATGACATGCGTGAAGCGCCAAGTATTACCGTGATTAAGAGTCTGGTAGAGCTTGGAGCTACGATTCAAGCCTATGACCCAGAAGCGGCGGAAGTTGCTCAAGGAGTATTTAGCGGTATTGATGCCAACATCAGCTACTGCGAGAGCAGCTACCAAGCGGCAAGTGGTGCGGATGCATTGTTAATCATTACTGAGTGGAACGAATTCCGTCGTCCGAACTTTAACAAGATTACGGAAGCGTTAGAGAGCCCAGTAATTTTTGATGGTAGAAACTTGTTTGACCCATCAAAAATGAACCGACTCGGTTTTACCTACTACTCAATTGGACGTGGTCCAGTAGGGGCGTAGCGCAAACGGAAGGGCTAGCCCCTCAGGGCTAGTCCGTATTTTTCTGCCTTGTTAGCGATGGCGCGGCAGGTAGACAAGCAAGGAGAGAGCGTAAATGGCAAGAGTGCTCATTACGGGTGGTGCAGGTTTCATCGGCTCTCATTTGTGTGAGCGTCTACTTGATGCCGGCAACGAGGTGGTCTGCCTCGATAACTTTTTCACCGGACGTCGAGCAAATGTCCGTCATTTACTCGATAACCACTCCTTCGAACTTATCCGACACGACATTACCGAGCCGATTCTGCTTGAAGTCGATAAGATCTATCACTTCGCCTGTCCTGCTTCTCCGGTTCACTACCAATACAATCCGGTTAAGACGATCAAAACCAGCGTGATGGGCACGATCAATATGCTTGGTCTGGCCAAGCGCGTTGAAGCCCGCATCCTTTTAGCTTCTACCTCAGAGGTTTACGGCAATCCCCTTGAGCATCCTCAGACAGAGAGCTACTGGGGGAATGTGAATCCGATTGGTATTAGAAGCTGCTACGATGAAGGCAAGCGCGTCGCCGAGACTTTGATGATGGACTATCATCGTCAAAACGATGTTGATGCAAAGATAGTGAGAATTTTTAACACCTACGGACCACGCATGTTGTTTAACGACGGGCGCGTGGTATCAAACTTCATCGTTCAGGCCCTCCGTGGGGAGCCGATTACGATTTATGGTGATGGCTCTCAGACTCGCTCCTTTTGCTTTGTCGATGATCTCGTGAGCGGGATTATTGCCATGATGGATAAGGATGATTTCACCGGTCCGGTGAATCTCGGTAATCCGCTTGAAATGACGGTCTTAGATCTTGCGCAGTTAGTTCTAGAGTTAACCAACTCTAGTTCAGAGATTGTGCACAAGAAACTCCCTCAAGATGACCCCACTCGCAGGCAGCCAAATATCAGCCTTGCCCGTGAAAAACTCGGCTGGGAACCCGCTGTTTCTCCTCAAGATGGCCTGGTGCGCACGATTGAAGAGTTCCGCACGAGAATGGCCGAGGAAGCAGCCTAAAACAAACGCATTGTTTCGGCTTTCCCGGGGGAATTCCCCAAGCACAGATGAATGAGTCGGTAGCCACTTGTGGAGCCTACCACGGCTCTAGTAAGCTCTACGCATGAAAACTCAGAAGGCAATAATTACCGGTGGTGCCGGCTTTATCGGTTCGCATCTTGTTGATGCGCTTGTTGAGCGTGGTCGCGAGGTGCTCGTGATTGATAATCTCTCAAGCGGTACGCTCGGCAATCTTGAACAAGCAAATGCCGTGGCAGGTGCGAAGCTGCATTTCGA
>CAYGNZ010000165.1:0-7362 GCA_964351345.1 uncultured Bdellovibrionales bacterium
GGTGTGCTGACCAAGTCCTCACCAAGTGCTGACGAACTTGAGGATATTCAAGTTGGGGTGGACGCGATTGCAGCGATGAGTGCTCAGGATATCGGGCAAACGGTGGTAGTGCGCCAGGGAGTTATTGTCGCAGTGGAAGCCGTTGAGGGTACTGATGCAGCTATTCTCAGAGGTGGCGAGCTGGGGGGGAAGGGGTCAGTGGTGGTAAAGTTCGCCAAGCCGACGCAAGACATGCGTTTTGATGTGCCGACCATAGGCATTAAAACGATTGAGGTCATGCGGTCAAGTGGAGCCCGTGTGCTCGCGGTTGAGGCGGGACGGACACTAATAATGGACGAAGGAGAGATGGTTGCACTTGCAAATAAGTGCAAGATAGCAATTGTGGGCTGTGCTCCCTTAGTAAATGACGAAACGCAGCGATCGACACCGGAGAATGTATTACAATGAGTTGGTTTGCAAAGTCCTCAAACGATACCGACGGCAGCGCAGAAGCACTCGACAAAAAAGAGCAACTGCAAAAGAAAATTTTTGTTAGTACCTTTGCCATGATTGCCAAGATGGCGGGGGCAGATGGTACGGTGAGTAAAAAGGAGGTCCAAGCCGTTGAGCGTTTCATGGACCAAGTGCTTGAGCTCGATACGCCGCGAAAAGAATTTGCGATTAAAGTATTCAATAAGGCACGAAAATCAACGACGACGTTTCGACAGCACGCTGAGGATTATAAGGCGCTACTGAAAGATAAGCCTGAAATGTATGAGTGGATGGTTGATATGTTGGCGCGCTTCTCACTGGCTGATAAGGAGTTTGACAAAAGCGAACTCCAAATTTTGCAAACCGCCTGCGAGGTATTTGGAGTTTCGGAAGCAAGATACCGAAAGCTTCGAGAGAAAGTGCGCGCGGGGAGGGAGGAGAATCCGATAAAAGAGGAAGAGGAAAAAATCGAGAATAAAGAGGATCTCTCAGAGTATTTTGCTCTGCTTGAGTCCTCACCGGAGGATTCCTTTGATGTCATACAGCAGCGTTACGAAGCTCTCGCGCTTCGCTATCAGCCAGAGAAGATGGAAGCTCAAGGGTTTCCAGAGGAATTTCAAGCGCTTGCCGCAAAAAAACTAGACGAAGTCCGCCACGCGTTTAAGAAGCTGTCGAAGCAGTATCAAGATAGTTAAGGCGCACTCTTCGGGAGTTCAGCGCGTTTTTCACTGAAAAAGAAATTACGATATTTCAAGAGCTTAGAAATAAATTGAAGTAAGCACTCGTGTTTGCTGATTAGTAAGCGTTGGGATGTGCAAAAGCCAGGGGTGGTTTTTGTGGACGTTGTTGCTGTTGTTGATGTGGAGGAAGTATGCGGGCGGTATTTTGCTCGGCGGTGGCCTATCTAGGAGTGTGTGTTGCTGCTGCTTTTTTGAGTCTTAATCTATTTTCTTATTCCTTACTTTTACTCGATCTAGATTTTTCGCGAATCGGCGTGAAAGTGTGTATCACCGTGCTCGGTGTGACCTATGTCTTAGCGGGGGTTCTGCCGTTTCTCATTACTCCCTTCTCGATTCTAAGCGATCGAATTGCGAAAAAGAGCGATCTTAATTTCATCGAGTTTCTCTCTCAAACTCCCGCGGCGCTTTTTCGAGCAGTAAAAGAAATTCTCGCAGCGACATTTTCTGCAACTGCGGTGGCTTTTCCTTTACTCGTCATTGTAGTTTTCGCGTACCGAAACCTACTAGCAAACGGTGTTGGTCTAGTGAACCTCGCAACTACTTTCGTTATTCTGTGTGTAGGCGTGGTGCTAATTTCTCCCAAAATTCTTGGCCGCCTATTTTACCCATTTCTGTCAATTAGCGGCACATGCTCAAAAGACGAGGCGCTTCGTCACAGTCTTCAGTACAGCAAAGCACGGCTCCTTCGTTTACTCTTTGCTGGACTCGGCGTGCTCTTTGCGGCGATCCTAATTCATCGCGTGTCTCCGCTGCGCTTCTCTGACTTGCGAGTACTTTTTGACGGCAGTATTTTTCATGACTTTACTGGCGAATTTGCGATCAGCCTTTTTCACGTAGTGCCATTTTTTCTCTTGTTGCTTCTGAGTTTTCTCGCACTGTCATTTTCTTTGCGGGATAGTCGAAGCGAAGAGGGCAGAGAACGATTCCGCTCACTGCTCCAAAACAACGTCAGTCCATACTATATCTCGAAACTTGCGAAGGCAGGCTACTTTCACTAAAACAAGTGAATGAAAAAAGTCCTGATCCTTGGCTGCGGCGATGTAGGCACTGCGCTTGCGCGGATTCTCTCAACTTCAGGCATTGAAGTAACTGGTGTCCGACGTACTCATCCGCCAGGGGACTTACCCTACCGTCCGATCTCGCTAGATGTTTGTGATAGCGCTACGCTTTCTTCTCTCGGCAGCGATTACGATGCGGTTGTGTATGCCGTCGCTGCCGATAGGCGATCAGAGGAAGCCTACCGCGCGGCCTATGTTGAAGGACTACGTTCAGTAGTTCGGTATTTTGAGCGCAGCAGTTCAGCGCCACGATTTATATTCGTCTCTAGTACAGGCGTCTACGCTCAATCCGCAGGTGAATGGGTGGATGAACAATCGGTTTGTCACCCACAAGAGTTCAGTGGGCGTCTGTTAAGAGAAGGTGAGGAGCTTCTTCAGTCCTCATCTCTTCCCGCGACGATTCTGCGACTGGGTGGTATTTACGGTCCTGACCGTGTTCGCTTAATTACAATGGTTCGGGAAGGCACAGCTAAAATTGTAGAAAACCATCAACGCTACACTAATCGCATTCATCGAGACGATGCCGCGAGATTGTTGCAACACCTTCTACAGCTCAAGGAACTAAAGCCGCTTTATCTCGGCGTTGACGATGAGCCTTGCGATGCTTCAGAGGTATACGCATGGCTTGCAGCAATGCTGAAGGCTCCCAGCCCCGAGCGGCTGCAATGGAATGAGCAGCAAAAAAAGGAGGCGGGAAGCGGTAAGCGTTGTAGCAATAAGCTGATAAAAGAAGAGGGGTTTAGCTTTAGCTACCCTACATTTAGAGAAGGCTATACTGACATCCTTTCGCAGCTAGATTTGCTCGCGGAGAGTTGCTAAATTTTTTGCTGCTTGCTCTATTTACGCTTTGCGGATCGGCGGTACTCTCAGCTTGAGATTCCGCATGCAAGGCGAACCTACGCCGGTCCGAGTACATTAGTAATCTCTATATCAAGGAAAACGAACATGTCCACTTCAAATAGCAAGATGACGTTTCAAGGAAATCCTATTTCTGTCGAAGGTGCCGCGCTCGAAGTCGGTGGGAGCCTTCCCGAATTTTCCTTAGTCGGCGTGGATATGTCGCCCGTTACCAAGAGCGACTTCGAAAACAATGTTGTGGTTGTGCTTTCTGTGCCCAGCCTTGATACTCCAGTTTGCTCTACTGAGGTGAAGAAATTTAGTGAAGAGGTTGTTGCGCTCGGAGATGGGGTAAAACTGCTCGCGGTAAGCCGTGACTTACCTTTCGCCCAATCTCGTTGGTGCGCAGCTCAAGAAGTCGAAAGTGTGCTTTGTGCGAGCGACTATAAAGAGCGCAGCTTCGGTAAGAGTTTTGGCACTGACATTCCAGAAATGGGACTTCTTGCTCGTGCGGTGTTTGTGACTGGTAAAGACGGCAAGCTGGTGCATGTCGATTATGTCGAAGAGTTATCCGAGGAGCCGGATTATCAGGCAGCGCTTGATGCTGCTCGCTCTGCTCTCTAGCGATACACTGAGAGAAGCCTGAGAAGAGACTTCAAAGAACGTCTACTCAGGCTTTTTTTGGCTTGATTGGGGTTGGCGAACCATTTTCATCAACCGCGACCATCACCACCTCTGCTTCAGTCACTTTTATTGCCTCAAGTTTTCCAATTCCGCGTTCGGCGGTAACCAGCACCTTCACGGTGATGGAGGTAGAGCCAATCTTCACTGTCTCGGTGTAAAAGCTCACGGTATCACCCACTTTGACCGGCGCGATAAATTCAACCTCTCTCATCACCTTGGTGACGTAGCGTAGCGGGGCAACTCGACGTGCATGCTCTCCCGCCGCCAAGTCAAGGTGACTAAGTATCACGCCGCCAAAAATATTACCCAGACCATTCGTGTCTTTCGGTAGCATGACGATCCGAACTCGTGGCATTCCTAAATCCATCGTGTGTTGCATCCTTTAGCTGATAAATTCAAAATTCTCTCTCGTGGCCCAGCCTTTACGAGCATTCGGTAACAGTACTTCAACCCAATCCCCGCGCTGCTCGGCGATCTCAATTTCGGCGCCTTCGTGCAAGATAAATACTATCTGATATTTTTCGGAGTTGCCCGAGAACAGTTTTAGCTCTTCTGCTGTGACAACAGCATTTTCTCTGTTTCGTAATTCCGAGGAGAAGGCAAACTCAAAGTTTCCCAAGCGATTGTTGCGAGAGCAAAACGCAGGCACAAACAGTAGTAGACAAAGCAGGGCAACGGGAAATCGCAGTCGAAGAAGGACTGTGTTCGGGTACAGGAGCGTAAGGGGCAGAAGCGCCCAGAAGAATAAATAGACAACGAGAAACGTGATCTTTAGTTGCTCTCGGGTGAATGCGTTCAAAATCGCCTTGCTGAAATCTGAAACGTTTGTTTGCGAAGCTTGAACTTCTTGAAGTTTATCTGTGCTTTCATTTCGCGCGAGCTCAAGATTGAATAAGGTATCTGGATCGGATGCCTGACGAAGAAGGGCGCGACGAAAGGAGGCAATCGCTTTTCCGTACTTCGCAAGCCGGTAGTAGGAGTTTCCTAAGTTGTAGTGCAGGCCTGCGGAGTCGAGGCCCTGTTCCTTTGCGTGCTGATACTGCTCGACGGCAGCATCGAATTTTCCTTCTGCAAAGAGCTTGTTGCCGTTTTCAAGGTGTTGCTCAATTGAAAGTTCAGAGGCCAAGGCAGGTGAGATTTCCGAGCTGACGAGAGCAAGTACTAAGAATAGGACGGCGACCGCTGGCATGGAAATAAAGTGTCTAAGCATTTTTAGGATGTTTGTCACGAGTCGCCTCATCAAATTTGATCAACAAATGTTCTAGTTCGCTTGTCTTCCTGCTCACATCATTCGCCGCGGCTCCGGAATACACGGCGTCATCAAGTACCTTGGCAAAACTACTGATCCCCCGCACGGCTTCTTCTTCAATATCTAAATCCATCAAGCGTTGTTCCAGCTCAATTGGGGTAAGAGTTTCTGCCTGAAGGGCAAGACGTTCGTTAAGGTATCGAAACAAGCAAGAACGAAAGGAATCGAGAGACGAGGAGTGTGTATCTGGCGACCGAAGCATTTGGAGCGCCCGTGCTAAGGCTCCTTCAAATCGTCTTGATTGACTGTCTGCCTCAAACGCCATTTTTCTTCTGAGCACGTAGTACCAGCCAATCCCGAGTAACGGGGCAAGGACGAGGAGGGCAATCGTGAGCCAAGCGTTAATTCGGACCTGTCCCCTCGCGACTTCGTCTACTCGTTTTTGCGGGCGAAGGTCGAGAGAGAGTACTTCGATATCCTGCTTTTGCTTGCTGTTCTGTTTTTCTAATTCTACTGCCGCATCAGGTGTCACTCCTGCGACGTTTAAGTTTTCTTTTTCTGAAGGGAGCACGCGAATGACTTTTTTCGGTGTTTCAAGCCATTGATACTCTTTTAGGCCGGGATCGAAGTAGAGGATACGAAATTGTGGGAGTTCGAAATCTCCTGCTGCCGTAGGAATTAAGGCCATTCTAAAAGTCTTTGTAAACTCCAGCTTGTCCCGATTAATTTTAGTAGTGAGTACCGCTTCCTCATCGTATCTCTTGTAACGCTTTGTTTCCTCCTCAGGAATGTCCAGGGGTCGGAGATTGGCTGTCCCGCTAAGCTCGAGGGTGTACAATACGCTTTCTCCAAGCCGCAACTCTCGTGAATCTATCTGAGAGCTCATCTGTAGTGTACCCACCGGAATATACTTTTGCTCTGTTTTTGGAGGGGCGGGAAGAGATTTGACTTTGAGTTGCAGTGCTTCCGCAGTTAGTCGAAATTCACGAGCCCGGCGGATGGGCGGGAAGAGGTCGGTAAAAAGAGAGTTGTTTGGATACCGGCCGCGACGTCCCCGCGTTCCAACAACCAACTGAGCGTTCAGCGTTCGTTTAGGAATCGTTATCTCGCCTGCCTTACTTGGTATCAGTACCTCGACGAATGAGTGAATAGTAGTCGAGCCTGCGCGTCGAGTGACTGGTCGTTCAGTGGTTATCCGTTCCCGCCAAAAGTTCGTCAATTCGAAATCCTCTAGGTTTCCACCCTGAAACCGTGAGTCGGCAGCGACTTCAGCCCTGTAGGTAATTTGCTCGCCCACATAGGGTTGGTAGTTACTGACCGCCTGAATAAAGGCGACGTCGGTATTGCCTGATTTTTGCTGCGGCTTATTTTCGGTTTTGCTGATCGATAAGAACGGCCCGGTAAACGGCAGCTTCTTCGCGCCAATCGCTACTCGACCGTCTGGTAGTCGGTACTTTCCCGGCG
Organism: uncultured Bdellovibrionales bacterium; assembly: GCA_964351345.1. Taxonomy (GTDB): domain Bacteria; phylum Bdellovibrionota_C; class UBA2361; order SZUA-149; family SZUA-149; genus SZUA-149. The sequence goes on from CAYGNZ010000165.1 coordinate 6,504, forward strand.
AGAGCTTTTGTTTGAGTTTAACCAAGAACCGCAGAGTGAGCGTGCTCGTGACTTCGGTATTAAGAATTGAGCGTCGCACTTCTTGCCCAATCTTTTGCAACTCAAAGAGTCGACTGTCATCAAAGTCGACCGCGCCAATCGGGGTTTTCCCGTCAGAGGTGATACTGAGTTCAATTTGAAAAGGGGTATCGATTGGACCCGATTTTGGCGAAAGCTCCAGGGAGACCTCTTGAGCCCAGGCGGGGACCACGAGCAATAGGTAGATGAATGTAAAGGTGAGAAAAGACCTCATTTTACCAATCCTTCTCGGGCACTTTTAAATTCTCCTCTTCGAGTCTTTTGATACCAGTTCTCAAGCGATACTTCATTCTCTTTCCAACTCGCTCCTCGATTCCCTCCAAGAGGGCAGAACTCTGCTCAGAGATTTCTTCCCCTTGCTGATCTTCCTCTTCTTCCTCGCCCATTCCAGAAGCTTGAGATTTCTCTTCTTGCTCCTGCGAGTCTTTTTCTTCGGGCTTTGCAGACTCCGGCTGCGGTTTATTCTCCTCGTCGGGTTTCTGTTCTTCTTGCTCGGTCGATTCTGCTGACTGTTCCTGCTGCTCTTTAGACTGTTCCTGTTCTTTGGATTGTTCTTGATTTTGAGATTTTTGCTGATCCTGCTCGCTTTGCGAACTCTGTTCTTCCTTGCTTTCACCGCTGTCGGCGTTATTTTCTTGCTCTTGCTCTTGCTCTTGCTCTTGCTCTTGCTCTTGCTCTTGGTTCTCTTTTTTGTCTTGACTCTGCCCGTTCTCTTGTTCGTTATTTTGTTCCTGTTCCTGTTCCTGTTCCTGTTCCTGTTCCTGTTCCTGTTCCTGTTCCT
>CAYGNZ010000166.1:0-1989 GCA_964351345.1 uncultured Bdellovibrionales bacterium
TCGTTGAATTCATCCGACGATTCAAAGCTCATTCCCTGGTATTGAATTGCTTTCGTGGTGGTCTGTTCTAACAAGGCTTTGCAGTGCGCAAAGTCATCGTACTCACCAAGGTATTTATTCGGAGTAGTACGTAAGACAATTTTCGCGCTCCCCTGAGAACGGCATCCCTCGGCGCAAGAGGGTTCGGCGGTAGAAGCCATCGCCTTCGCTTTTTTAAGCAAGGCTTGTGACTCAAACGCAAGAGAACCGGGACGTTTGGCAACGTTGGAAAAGAAATTCGCGCTCGCCGTGGTGTTTCCGACTTGCTGTTGTGCCGGAGCGCACTTCTCTGTGGTGTCTGCTGGACTGCTCTGAGCACTGCAAGGTGTTTGCGCACAAAGAATACAAAAAGACACTAAAAAAATGTATCGCATTTACTTGCGCTGCCAACCGGAGCCTAGATTGACGTACTGACCAGCCTCGGTTTTTTCAATCGCGGTTTTTCCGGCAAGTGCCTCAACAGCTTTAAGCGATGTTCCTCGCCGCTGTGCGATAGACTGATACTTCTCCTTGCGCTTTTGGTTTATCGAGCTCACTAGTGCTTGCACCTCTCCCGAGGGTGAGCTCGAAACCGCGCCGAGGTATCCATCGCTCTGCTCTCCGACAACACCACTGGCCTTTGCTTGATCAAGGCTGAGGCCGGAGTTGGCGAAAGCCTGGTTTGATCCGAACACGCTCAAACCCTGAAGAAGGGCAAAGGCGAAAATAAGCAACATAGTTTTAACTTTCATCACACTCCCTCGCTTAAAAAAGATCGCTGTCTTCAGAAAAGACTTCGGACTCTAAGTCCTTTTCAACTTTAATCTTCACCTCGTGATCTATCTTCACATTGAGGTTAATTGTTATCGGCTTCTCCGACATCGCAACTTCTACTTTTGGTGTGCAACCAGAGGTAAGGAAGAGACCGAGGGCTAGCAAGGTGGCAAGCAGTAGTCTTGCTCGCAGTAGTAAGAATGTATTCTTCTTCATGGTCATCACTAGTTTAGCGGTTCCCCTTCCGCTTTTTCCTATTCTGTAAAAGCGATTCCTCTATTTCTGACGGAATCCTTAGGCTTTTTAGAAGCGACAGCAAATTCTGCTCTACTGATACATTTACGTGTATCGGCTGAGACGAAGACAAATCAGGATTGTGTCCCTTTAAGGCAACAGAAATTTGAAGCTCGCCATTTTTTTTATACTCCAACACCGAGGACAGACTCTGATAATGATAGTTCTTCAGTGCATCGACAACAAATTTTAAATTACCTTGCTGTCCTGCCACACTTTCCTCGCTCTCTGAGGGTGAATAACGGAGCTTGCCCGGGCCATTAGACCAAAGCAGACCGGATTTCATCGTAATTCCCGATTCGCCGACTACGAGCGGGAAACGCCCCGAGAGCTGTCCAGAGCCCGAAACCCCTTGGTCTTTATAGAGAGAAAGGATCTGTGCCAAATCGATATTGTTCGCCTCTAAGGTCAAAGGAATTTGCGAGCCACGTACTTCCAAGGGTAGAAGCGAGATTTGTCCACCGAGCAAATCCGCGGTGGCTTCGACTGCATGAACGAGGCGAGGGGCTTTTCCCTTTGGAGTAATGCGAGCAACAAGGTTTTTTATCGCCAGCGTTGTCCCGATCTGCGCAATTGTTAGTTCCACTGAATCAGTAAGCATTGTTGCAATCGGGTCGAAGGTAAAAGAGTTCGTCGAAAGGTTTTGAATGCCTATACCGGCGTAGGCGGCATCGATTTTTTTCAATGAGAGACGAACGGGACTCAGCGTTGGTTTGTTCTCCCTCCAACGAAGCGTGCCTTTTGCCGAGACTTTCCCAGCATACAATTCAATCTGCTGCTTGCGAAGTAGAGTGCTGAGCATGTCTTGGCTGGAGGAAGACTGAAGCTTGTCTGCGTCCAGGCTGTAGCGAAGTTCGCCCTCGCCGTCCAAAAAAGAGTGACGAATCGTAGCGGAGATACTTG
>CAYGNZ010000166.1:1999-5587 GCA_964351345.1 uncultured Bdellovibrionales bacterium
TGCCTTCGGTTGACTCAGTTGGGTAGAGAGTGAAGCAGCGAAAGTATTGCGGTCGAGCGTTCCTTGAATCGAACTTGATTGTAGCGAGAGAATTTGTTCGTGGACCGAGAAATCAGCCGATTGAATTCGACCCGTAAAAGGAATCTGAAGTGTTGCTACGACGCCCTGGGTCGCTGCGGTAGTAAGCTCTTTGTCTTTTAAAAATCCTGAGGATTCCCCGAGGGCAGGTCGAGTATCGTTGAGGTTCCACCTTGACTCGCTGAGTTCTACCTGCTCTGAGCTTAGCTCGAGAGAGATATCGAAGTTTTTCTGGAGCTCTGCGCGGAGGGGAGACTGAAGATGCGGCATTTCTTTCACTGAAACTTCGCTCAGCTTTGCAAGGGTAAGTTGAACTTTCCCTTTATCGAGCGTCGCTGCGCCGTGTAGGGAGAATTGGAGCTTGGAGTCGGCGCCAGTCCGTGCGGTGAATGAGGAGATAGTGAATGAATCTAACGGGATCGATTGCAGCGGCGCCAGTAGAGATGCCTCGGCGTTTTCTTCTTTTTCTTCTTCTTCTGAAATCGGCATTTCGAGCGTAAGGCGCAGATTTTCCACCTGTAGGTTCTCGAGCTTGCCGCTGCGTAAGCCGCTCAGGCTGTACGCAAGGCTGAGGTTGTTTGCGACAACAGTAAATGTCGAGGCTTGAAGCTCCAGAGAACTGATGTGTAAACCAGAAGCGGAAACAGCCTTTACCTCGATTTGCTTTGTTTCAATCCCGTAGGAGAGGAGTGCTGTTCTTGCGCCCCACTGCACGAATTCTTTACCGTAAACGAAAAGGCCAATCAGGAGGCAAAGTAGAGAGAGTCCACCAAGAATTGCGGCAACACGTATCAGTACTCTCATCGTGTAGCCCACCTAATTTGAAGAACATCGGCCTCTATGCCGTGCTGTCTAAAAACTTGAAGCCAGTGGAGCTGCTGAGCGGAGAGTTGATCGAGGGGCGTTTTGACTTCGAGAAATCGGACCTGTGAGTCCTCAAGAACCAAGAGGTCAGGGAATCCACAAAGATTGTGTTCGGGATTTTGACTCATCTCCCTGGCAACGGCTTGCAGTGCCCGAGCGGGAAGGCGTTGTCGAATTTCTGCAATAAGTTTCAGTGTCTCGGGTGTCCAGGAAACGAAAGGATTTTTCGTTCGGAAATACTGAAGATAGCGCTCTTGAATCACGTTGAGGAAATTTGTCTCATCCTCAATTAGTCCGATGCTTTGTTCCACCTCAGTTTTCATTCCCGCAAACAAGGTCCCAAACTTGAACTCTCGCGGAAGCTGTTCAAACGGTGTGTGAAAGGAATTACGATTGGTGTCAAACAACAAGTCCCAAAAAAGCAAGCCAAAGAATGAGCGCCAAAGTCGATTCTCTGTATGAAAAGCGCAAAGCCCGGATTCATTCAACTTCGCAACCACCCCTTCCTCGGGTTGTCGTCGCCATCGACGAGCGAGGAAGATGTCTGATGCTTGGCGTTTCGCCTTTCTCGTCTGACGCGTCGATTTTGGCTGCTTGCGTTTGCGCAAATAATCCTCAGCGAATATTCGCTCCTCGGCGCACCGGGGATTCTCGGCGATCTCCTCCAAGAGGAGGTAGGCCTGTTCCGGTTTGCCGAGCTTGAATAATACCCGGACCCGGCGTTCTCGAGACGGATGGCTGGGAGTATGTTGGTAGAGCTGAAGGGCAAGTTCGAGCCGCTTCTCTCGCTCAAGCTCTCGTGCGACGTAGAAACAGAGCGATTCGTATTTGCGTAGAGCCAGAGGCGTGTGCGGCGGGGGCATTTGATGAATTCGCAGCGCCCAGGTTTCTAACTCCTCAGCGGGAATGAGGTAGAGGTCTTGTTTGAGTTGAGCAAATCGACGCGTCTCTAAGGCTTCCTCCCGAGAAGAGAATCGTGGCGTGAGCTCCGAGGCAGTGTTGGCATGGCCACGAGTCTGGTCCAAATCTTTTAAAACAAAGGCACTCAAATCGTAACGCAAGTTGCCGAAAAATATAAAAAGGAAAAACTCAAAGGTATCTCGTCTCAGGAGTGAAACGAGATTAGAGAAATCAAAATGCTTCTTTAGTTCATCTGAGGGAACTTGGCTTGCAATGAGTGGAGCTAACTCGCTTTTGCTCGTCTTCTCGGGGTTGCCAAGCTGGAGTTTCTTATTGAGCTTGCGTAGGTGCGCCACACTTTGTTGTAGGAGAAAGTCACTGAGCAAATCATCTGCTACCTCACGAGTGGCGAATCCGGACTCGATAAGTGCCCGCTCAGCATGTAGAAGATGAGTAATCTCTGTGTAGTTCAAAGAATCTAGGCAGAAAACCCGGCGCTTACGATTAAACAGACGAACGTAGAGCATTTGCGCATCAGGAGAGAGATTAGAATACTCCAGTAAGGTTTGACGTTCATCCAGCGACAGAATCTGGTATTGCTTTTCTGAGATAAAGCGCAGGATAAAATTGAAGTGCTCCAGATAGTAGCCCTCTGGCAACGGAGTTATCCTTCTGGTGTTTTCCTTGGGCATTGGGTGAGGGACCTATGAGCAGTAGAGGCTGCTCTGATGCTACGAGTTAACGCGGTGTAAAAAACTGAGGTTAAGATGAATCAGCGAATTCAGCAATTGCTTGCCACAATGGGAAAGCAACGAGCACTACTGCACGGAATTGTTGAGGCCCTGTCGGAAGAAGAACTGTGTAAAAGCAGTTCCGATGAGAGCTGGTCAATTCTTGAGGTAATAGAACATCTCACGATTGTCGAAACCGCTACCCAGTCGACGGTTCGCAAGCATATTGGAGAGGTGCAGGGAATGCCCACGGTTAGTCTACCTCAGCGTTGCCGCGCATGGTTGCTGCGTCTTGCGCTTAAAACTCCCTTCCGATTCAAGGTCCCGGTGAAACTTGTAATTCCAACAGGGGAGGTGTCCGTTGAAGAACTACAAGCGTCATGGTCCCAACTAGAGCAAGGTTGGCAGACGCTCCTTGCTGAGCTTCAAGGGAGGGAGTTAGAGGTTGGAATCTTCGCTCATCCCCTCGCTGGCTGGATGAACGCCGAGCAGACCCTTGAATTTATCACTGAGCATTTTTCGCATCATCTCCCTCAACTGCGTCGAGGACTTCGACAGCTTGAGCGCACAGATGTTCTGAATACAATGCAGCAGCAGTGAGAGGGCTTGTCTAATAACGCCAGTTTTTTGGCAGGCTCCGCAGTTTTTTAGCAGGCTCCGCCGGGGCAGACATTTAAATTTCAATGTCTAGGAATTCTTGTTAACTAAGAGTGCTATGAAACGCTTAAAATCCATCCCCACTGTTGTTTGCTCGCTGCTGCTAACTGCTTATTGCCTTTCCTCATGCCAGCAAAAAGAATCGGGGAAATCTCATTTGCAAAAGGGTCTCGATTATTCTGAGCACGGTCTGTTGAAGCAGGCGGCTGAGGAATTTGCCAAGGGCGTGGCGAAGCATCAAGGCGATGAGCAGTTGCTCTACAACCACGCATTATCCTTGCTTCGTCTGGGTGAGTTTTCTCAAGCAGAGAGCGAATTTCAGCAGGTATTGCTGCTCAAGCCTGCCAATGCTCAAGCT
>CAYGNZ010000166.1:5597-7355 GCA_964351345.1 uncultured Bdellovibrionales bacterium
CCAGGATGTCCGCACCGAATGGCTGACGACTGTTGCTGAATTCGAGGATGCCGAAGAATTCTTTCGCAAGGCAATTACGCACGACCCAAGGCTGCTTGAGGCCCATATCAATTTGGGCTTAACTCTGCGCGCAGCCGGGAAGAGAGAGGCCGCACGAGCGGCATATCAAGAAGCCTTACAACTCGATCCCTCCAATCAAGCGGCGCGAAACGGTCTCGACAAACTTGGTCAAGAGTAGCGGAAAAACCAGAGTGGAACGCTCGGGAATCTGAGCGGCAGTGCTCGCTGAACTCAACGCCCATTTGTGAATTCTTAGCTTCTTACGGTCGTAGATCCCGATTCCTCAGCCGCTGTGCTCTGCTGCCAAGGGGGAAGAATGATAAAAGCTTGCTTGAGATAAGACCCTTGCGCTAGGGTTTTTGTCGATAACCTACCTTAAGTTTTGAACTTTTATCTGCCTTGATGGCTGGAGTCGGTATGCTTTCTTCACTTTCAAAATTCGCATCCACCAATTTTTCACTTCGCGACACTCGCGTAAGGGTAGCGAGGTTTTTTCTCCTGCTCTGCTGCGGGCTTCTCTTTTCCCCGCTAAGTGCAAACGCGAACACCAAACTAATCTCCCCGGTGTATTCCGACTACAACACCTTCTTGAATATGACCTGCATCCTGGAGCTAATCTCGGTCGGCACGCAACCGGTGACGGCGACCGTGCGAGTGTTTCAACTCGATGGACAGAGAATTGCCGAGGTTCCAGTAACTATCCCGCCAGGGGATCAGAGAGATTTGATCATCAATGATCTCGTGCGTAACCAAAGAGACACCTACGGAGTCGTGGAGATTGTCTACAACTCCTCAAACACTGAGGCTCTACTAGACGGAAGGATGTCGTTTTATCGCACTGAGTCAGATGATTCGTATTCCTTTGCGTTCTCCCGTCAGCTTAATCAAACTCTGACCGGGGTAAACAGTTTTGCAATCAGCAATAGTTTTGACCCTCAGGATGACGGCTACTTGGTGCCGAACTGGCTTCAGCTCATTAACCTCAGTAGTATGGCAAAAGAGTATACTGTTACTCTTTATGACTTAACGGGGATGCAACTACGGAGCTCGGTGGTTACCCTCGCGCCTTTCGAGCGGCGAGATTTTTCCGCAGGCCATGAGCAAGGTCGAGGAGTCTACTTAAACGAAATTGTGCCCAGCGAAAACGATGCAAGTTACCTTGCGGGAGTAACGCGTTACGGTGCAAACACAGTACCAGGGGCCGCGACGAGCAGTTTTCAGTTCGCCGTTTCGCAAGACAGCGTGCCGGGTGCGAGTAATACTCGTTACGTCTTGGCGTCAAATTTGAAGGAGCGAGGAAGTTTTGAGCAGCTCAATTGGATAGAGCTTGCCAATACCTCTGCAACAGCAATCAATGTCGAAGCAGTATTTTATGGGGAGAACGGTGCGAGCCTTACGTCAAGAAGTTTTACGCTTGCACCGAAATCGCAAAATCATCTGCTCGCCAGCCGATTTCTTTTAGAGAACACGCTCGGCTCTGTTGCGGTCACCACTGATACCAATGACTCTCTCTTGGTTCAGAGTTCAGTCTATACTCGCGATGATCGAAGCTTGGACTTAGAAACAGTCTATCTCGTGCCATCAAGCGGCCCGGTGCAGTCACCTCTCTACGGAAGCTTCAATCGATTCCTGGACATGGAGAACGAACTTGTGGTGGTTAATATCTCCAATGAATCGCGCACGCTTGCAATACGCTTG
>CAYGNZ010000167.1:0-925 GCA_964351345.1 uncultured Bdellovibrionales bacterium
CTCGTCAGTCTTATGCGCGCGTAAGCGGAGGCTCTCGGGGGAAACCCCGAGGTCAATAAACCACTGCAACCGTTCTTTTCTCCAATACTCATACCATTCCGCGACCTCTTCGGGACGACAGAAGAACTCCATCTCCATTTGCTCAAACTCAGCTGTGCGGAACGTAAATCGACGAGTCGTTATTTCGTTACGGAAGGATTTTCCTTGTTGCGCAATGCCGAAAGGAAGCTTCACCCGAGTGCTATCGGTGACATTGAGGAAGTTTACAAAGATTCCCTGCGCGGTCTCAGGTCGGAGATAGACGGTATTTGAGGCGTCTTCAACGGGCCCGAGATTGGTTTTGAACATCAGGTTGAACATTCGCGGTTCGCCAAACGAGTGGCCGTCCTTGTTCTTCGGACATTTGCTCGGTGCCTCCTCGATTTTATCCTCTCGAACCCTCAAGGAACAATGCTGGCATTCTACGAGCGGATCGTTAAACCCGGCGATGTGACCAGATGCTTCCCAGACTTTGGGGTGCATGATGATACTCGCGTCGAGGCCAACCACATTTTCTCGACTCTGTACGGTTGAGCGCCACCAGGCCTCTTTGACATTTCGTTTTACTTCGACACCAAGAGGACCGTAATCGTAGCAAGAACCAAGCCCGCCGTAGATTTCACTAGAGAGAAAGATAAAGCCCCGCCGCTTACACAATGAAGTAATAGTTTCGAGATTCTCTACGTTCGGCTTACCTTCCATTTCTCTCCAAAAGCACCTGCGGAATTTTCATTACTCACTATTTCATCTGACAAAGGTTGAGAGAACTGAGGATACCCCTAGAATAATGCTCACAATATCCGGGGAGCGTATGCCTTGGGGAAACTCCTCGATTCGCTGCCAAAGCCATCGAGATAAATAGATGAGCGTATATCTAAGGATCTTA
>CAYGNZ010000167.1:935-7318 GCA_964351345.1 uncultured Bdellovibrionales bacterium
CTAACGTCTAAATCAAGAAACCGAAGTTTAAAGTGTTAGGAGTATATCTAAGGATCTTGTGGTCTGTCTGGTCAAGTGCTGACCAGAGCAAATTCCTAGCTCCCTTGCTCTAGAGCAGCCTTATGCAATAAACAAGTGAAATTGTCGAGAGTATCTCTTGATAAGCTGGAATGCTCTATATTGGGCAATGCAAAATTGGAAGTGGCCGAGCTTATCCTGGTTTTGCTATCTTTTTCGTCTCTTTATTTGCCGAGCGCTACGAAATCACTTAATGAATATTCTCCTTTTTGAGACATCCGAAAGAGTGCACGACGGAGTGCTGCGCGTGCGTGGCCGTCGTGCGCGGTATCTGTCAGAGGTGCAACAGGTTGTGGTGGGAGAAGTGCTGCGGGTAGGAGAGCTTAACGGAAACATAGGGACGGCTGAAATACTTTCAATTACCGCCGAGGAAGTTTGTCTGAAAATTATCGCTCTTGAGAGTAGCTGCGCACAAAGTCTAGTCACTTTGATAGTCGCTCTTCCTCGGCCGCAGATGGTAAAGCGAATTCTTGAAACGGCGAGCACGATGGGAGTTCAGAGCGTTCACTTTATTCGTTCGGAACGAGTCATTAAGAGCTTTTTTTCCTCTCCCGTGCTTGAAGAAAAAAGCATTCGTCAGCACCTTCTGTTGGGTTTAGAACAAGGAGTATCGACAAACCTGCCCAGGGTATCCGTGCATAAGCGATTTCGTCCCTTTATCGAGGATGAATTGCCCGCGATAGTCGCAGGTTCGCCGATTCGCCTTCTTGCGCACACCACGGCGAGTGCGGATATTAGCGAGCTGGACTTAATCAGTGGCATTGGTCCGAGCACGAACGTGGCACTCGCCATCGGACCCGAGGGAGGCTGGCAAGCGCATGAAACCCCCGCCTTTGAAGAAGCGGGTTTTGTTGCCTGCGGCTTGGGAGAACGAATACTAAGAGTTGAAACTGCGGTTGTGTCATTGCTGGGGCAGATAGAATTGCTGAGAAAGCTCGATAAGCGCGAAAATGTCTGAGAAGAAGAAAAAGGAAGAGGATGAGAACGGCGAAGGCTCTGAGCAAAAGGCTCTCCTTGCGCAAGAGCCTAGTGAGCGGCGTCCGGCAAGGACCTCGACCGATCTCGTCCGTTTTGATCCACTCAAGAGCTACCTCAATGAGATTCGTCACATCCCGACCCTCAGCAGGGAAGAAGAGCATGAACTTGCGCTTCGGTACCACGAAGAAGGGGATAAGTCGGCAGGCTATAAGCTCGTTCTTGCCAACTTGCGTCTGGTGGTGATGATCGCCAGGGAGTATCAGAGGAACACGCAGAATGTTCTCGACCTTGTGCAGGAGGGAAACATTGGGCTCCTTGAAGCGGTGAAGAAATTTGATCCTTTCCGCGGGGTGCGTTTTCCCTCGTATGCAGTGTACTGGGTGCGTGCGTACATGCTGCGCTACCTCATTGCGAATGTTCGTTTGGTTAAAATCGGCACTACGCAAGCGCAGCGAAAACTATTTTTCAATTTGGTTAAGGAAAAAGAAAAACTTGAGCGAGAGGGCTTTGTCCCCGAGGCAAAACTCCTGGCTGAACGTTTAAATGTCAAAGAGTCAGAAGTGCTCGAAATGCAACAGCGACTTGCCTTGCCTGACCTCAGTGTCGACGCGCCTATGGGCAGAGGAGAAGATTCGAGTGATATGCACGGCATCATCCCTGACGCCTCGGCGACTGCGGAGGATATTGTAGTTGAGGACCAGTTTGCGGATGCCGTACGAGAGAATATCGAATCGTTCAAAGAGACGGCGGATGAAAAAGAACGAGCCATCATTGAACAGCGCTTACTTACCGAGGAGCCTGCGACGCTACAGGTAATTGCCGATCAATTTGGAGTAAGTCGTGAACGTATTCGTCAGATTGAAGCGCGACTGAAAGACCGACTCAAAGAGCATTTAAGTGCTTCGTTGAACCTTGGCGATACCGGGCAAGTGCTCGTTGAGGATGAAGGTGAGGACTTGGAGGTGGGGGAGTAGTTGAAAAACAAGTACTCCCCCTTTCGTATTAGCGCCGTTGAGCCGTGGTGAGCGGGCGCTCCCGTTTTAACGTAATACTACCGTCAGGTGCATAGTCATACTCGGCGACCGTTCCTGAGAGAGCTCCAAAGGGAGCTTCGTGAGTGATTTGGATTTGCCCGAAGCTTGCCGCAGGTAGATTTGCAAATATCACGTCAGTCCGAGTATTCGCCTTTGCTGTTGCCTCTTGCGCGTCAATGACCGTATTCCCATTTGAGTCCTTGATGCTGATTCGCACATCGGTTTGTTTGTTTCCGGCGTTATTAATCTCGATAATCGCGACACCTGCGAAATAACGATTGTAGCCACCGTATAATGTGGTTTCTCGGCAGCGAACAGTGTTGGGTTCTGAGTTATTGAGGTTAAACGCATCCTCGACCGTCATCTTGTAGATACCAGTTTTTTGCGCGGTGAGTGAAAGTCGCGCACGATTGTGAACCATTGAGACACCGTCGACCGGTGAGATGGCAGGGTAGTCATCACCGTTTGCGGTAGCGACAAAGCTTCCTCCGTCGGGATCCATCACTGTGGAGTTGAAGATATAAAACTCGTCATCGGTATTGGCGCTAAAATCCAGCGCAAGAATCCCGCATTCATAGCTTCTATCCCGGTGCATGTAGACGTTAATCACATCTTCGTCATCGATAGATTGATCGTCAGCTAGGGAGTAGCTGGGGCTACGGGGAAGTATCGACTGCGCTGATGCGGGCACCTGGCTGAGAAGAAGCGTGACGATGGCAACCGCAAGTAGCTGAATTGAAGTTTTCATTTTTGATTTCCTATCTTTGAAACTAAAAAATGCAGATATTCTCTGCGTTCCATTTGTGTTCTTTGTTTGTTGGACTGCCCCAACGGCTTCCCATTACGGCGTGTGAGTAAACGCACGAGGAAGAGGTGTGTGAGTAGACTAAAGGGTGAAGAGGTGCTGATTTGGGCAACGGGGCTTGATTGGCGAAATCTCGAATTTTACCAGTTTTACTAGGCTGATGGCGGTTTTTATGCTTTAAGAGCGGTAGTTTACCCCGTCCAGGGAGTCTTTTTCGAAGAGAAGTAACAAACAAAAGTAAAAATGGCAGATAATCCGGAAGATTTTGGTGAATTCGGCACAAGCGCTCCCGCAAGCAAGCGCTTCTCGTTTCGCTCGTTTTTCCGTTTGTTCATCGTTGCCTTTATCCTGCTGTTAATTCCGGTCACGGTCTATTGCTGGCGATTGGTGCAAGGTAGTTTCGCTGAACAAGTCCCCCCAGTTCTTCGTATCCTCGACGCTCCTCCGGGGATCGGTATTGAACCATCAACGCTGCGACTTGAAATTGAGGATGCGGGAGCAGGGGTAGATGAGGTGATAGTACGTGCGGAGCAGGGTTCAGAAATTCGCACCTTATACAAAATGAACTATGAGACTGCGGTAAAAAAAGAGATCGTCGAGATACCTCTCAAGGGCAAAGCGGGTGGTTTTCGAGAGGGGAGTGTGCGAATTACCGCGACTGCTTTTGATCGCAGTTTTTGGAGTAATTCAGCATCGACCTCAATCACACTTGACGCGGATTTTCGAAAACCTCGCATTGAGGTGGTTACCAAACAACATAACGCGGTGCGTGGAGGAGTTGAGCTTGTCTTTTATCGTATCCTTGGCGATCAAGACGGTTTCAGCGGTGTTGCCGTTGGGCCGGAGCTCTACCCGGGGTTTCTCGCTCGTAAACTAGATTCTGACTTTGAGCAGGCACCGGATGTCTACTTTTCGTTCTTCGCCATACCTCGAAAGTTCAACGAAAGCGAAGAAGAAGTGCAAGTCGTCGCTCGTGATACGGTGGGGAACACCTCTTTTGCCTCAATGTTTTATCGAGTCAGCAACAGAAAGTACCAATCCCGCACGCAAAAAATCAACCAAGAGAAATTGGAAGAAATCGCCTCGGAGCTTTATCCGCTCTACCTCAAAGATAAGGCTCAGGTAAAAGGTTTAAGTGCCGAGGAATACATTCCTGCAGTGAGACCGGAAGAGTTTATCAATCGTTTTGAGCGTCTGCTTAGTGACTACCGAAGGGTGCAAGAGTCAATACTCAAACCGCTGTTCGCTAAACCAATGGAACAGCGACTTTGGAATGATAAGTTCTCTCGCCCTGCTTCTGATGGGCGTCGCGAGTTGCTTAATTTTGGTGATACGCTGCGTTATCAACTAGAGGAGCAAGAAGTAGGACGAAAGCGCATGGGAGGATTTAGCTACCGAGTGAGTGAGGGTGAAGAGGTGCAAGCCACGAACCGTGGGCGGGTGGTCTTTGCCGGGCGCTTGGGTATCAAAGGCTATACCCTAATACTGGATCACGGCTTTGGGCTGGCCACGGTTTATTCCCATTTAAAAGAGATAAATCGTCTCGAAGGAGACGAAGTTAAGCAGGGAGAAGTAATTGCTACTAGTGGTAGCAGTGGTTTAGCGTTTTATCCACAGCTTGGATTTGAGTTTCGTCTACACGGCACTCCTGTTCGCCCCGCTGAGTGGTGGGACGAAAATTGGCTAAGAGGCCATATTGAGGATAAGATTGCCGCCGCAAAAACCTTGCTTGGAATCAAGAGTAGAAAAACCCCCTAAAAAGCTGTGCGAATAGCATGAATTCAAAATTTGTTTTAGCGATAGTCGTTGTCGCATCGGTGCTCACTGTCCTCATCTACTCGGCTGTTACTGAGTCTGCTAAGGCCGTGGTCACGGTTGATGAATTGGTTGCTGAAGCAGCAGAGCGCTCACGTATTCGACTCGGCGCGCGTGTGAGTGATGAAGATATTGAGTATCAGTCAACTCCGCGTCGCGTAGTGAAGTTTACCGTGAGAGACATTAAAGGCGAGGGCAAGCTCGTTCCTGTCGTATACGAGGGAGCAATGCCGGATACCTTGAAAAATGGACGCGACGTCATTCTTGAGGGTGATTACGTGGACGGAACATTTGTTGCGACAAGCCTGATGACGCAATGTCCATCAAAATACGAGCCACCACTTCCGGGAGAAGAACCAAAACAGGCTGGAGACTATGATTGATCTAGGAAATTTTTCTCTCACTGCGGCGTGGATGCTGAGCGTATTCGGACTCGTTGCAGGCATACTTGGCGCGCGAAAGAACAACGCGGCCCTGATACGCTCGGCAGCAAATAGTGTGCATCTTTGCGCAGTGTTTGCCGCACTTTCTCTTGTGCTTCTTGCGATTGCGTTTCTCACCCACGACTACCGTTACGTTTATGTTTGGCAAAACTCGAACAACGCGATGCCCTCATGGTATCGAGTGTCTGCGATTTGGGGAGGGATGGATGGCTCCCTGTTGCTGTGGGCTGCAATTATGGCGGTGTTTGCCTCTCTTGTGTTGGCAAGAGCTCGTGGGGTGCAACGAGACTTGATGAAGTGGGTTGCACCGGTGCTCTCGGGCGCCTCGGGGTTCTTCCTTCTTGTTACCGCATTTCTCACCAATCCCTTCCGGACAATCCCCGCGGGTAGAGTATTTGAAGATGGAAATGGTCTTAATCCGCTGTTGCAAAATCCATCGATGATGATTCATCCACCGACACTCTACATTGGGTTTACGGGGTTTGTTGTTCCTGCAGCTTTTTGTATCGCGGCCTTGCTTAGTGGAGAGCTGAGTGACAACTGGATTCGAGTGACTCGTCGTTGGACACTCGTTGCCTGGGGATTCTTAACTGCGGGCATTATCCTTGGAGGGAATTGGGCTTATATTGAACTGGGATGGGGAGGCTTCTGGGCCTGGGATCCAGTGGAGAATGCGTCATTTTTGCCCTGGCTTACGGGTACCGCATTTTTGCATTCAGTGATGGTTCAAGAGCAAAAAGGAATGCTCAAGATTTGGAATGTGTGTTTGTGTGTCGGCACGTATTTGTTGACCGTGTTTGGCACATTCCTTACTCGCTCGGGAGTGGTGCAAAGTGTGCACGCTTTTGCCGAGACTGATGTTGGCTGGGTTTTCTTGGTCTATATCGCCGTTGCCGCGGTCATTGTGCTTGGCCTGCTCTGGTATCGACGAGCTGAGCTTCGTTCAGAGCAGCGTCTTGAAAGTTATCTCTCCCGAGAAGCAGCATTTCTTTTTAACAATCTTGCCTTGCTTGGTATTTGCTTCGCCACGTTCTGGGGCGTGATGTTTCCCATCATTAGTGAGGCGGTCGCAGGTGAGAAGGCGGTGGTGGGCCCACCGTTTTTCAATCAGGTAAATGTCCCACTATTTTTGGCCTTACTTTTTTTGATGGGAGTGGGGCCCTTGATCGCTTGGAGGAGAAGTTCACTAAAAGTTCTGCGAAAGACCTTCCTCAAACCTGCGCTAAGCGG
>CAYGNZ010000168.1:0-7272 GCA_964351345.1 uncultured Bdellovibrionales bacterium
TCCTTTTAACGTGAGAGCAGAATAAGCCCTCTATTGCTTTAATCACCCGAGAAGACGAAAGTGTCCGACCAGTCATCCCATCTAGCCCACACACTGCCTCCGGAAATCCGCTTCGGTACTAGCTCCTGGACCTACCCCGGTTGGCAAGGAAGCGTGTATAAGAACGACTATAAGAACGAGAAAGACTTCAAGGCTCGTTGCCTAGAGGAGTATGGCGCTTTTCCCTGGTTTCGAACGGTGGGTATCGACAGCAGCTTCTACGGACCCCCTCGACCAAGCACCTTGGCGAATTACCATGCTCTGCTTCCTCAAGAATTTAGCTGGGTAAGTAAAGTATGGGAGGAGATTACGATTCCCGTCTACCCGCGCCACAAGCGCTACGGCAAAAAAGCAGGACAACGAAATCCCAATTTCCTAAATGCCGAACTATTTAAGACAAACGTGCTGAGCCAGTTTGAAGCTACTGCTATCCGCAATCGCACTGCGGCGTTTGTCTTCCAGTTTCAGAGCTTCTCTCGTTCAGATTTTGCCAACCAAGAACCGTTTTTGACTCAACTCGACTCCTTCCTTAGTCGCATACCAAAGGAATTTCGCTACGCGATCGAGCTAAGAAACGAGCACCTGCTTACGGCTGAGTATCTCTCAGTGCTCAATGAACATGGCGCCACACATTGCTTCAATCATTGGACTCGCATGCCACGACTTCGCACACAGATGGAAAAAATCGCCAGTCACGGCTCGCTCTCTGCTGAATTCTACGTCGCTCGTCTTCTTACTCCAATTGGCGTAAGTTACTCTGAGGCGGTTCGTCGATTTACCCCATACGATACGCTTGTAGCCGCAAATGCGGAGATGAGAGCAGATACGCTTATTCTCGCAAAGCGAGCTATTCAGCGTCGAGTCCCAGCGTTTATTTTGGTCAACAACCGCTCCGAGGGGTACGCTCCACAAACGATTGAAGAAATAGGACGCGAAATAATCGCTCAAACGAATGAAAGCTAGAGAATTCGGTAAAATTTTAGCAGAGATTGCGACACTACTAGAACTTCAAGGTGCGAATAATTTTAAAGTTCGTGCATATGCCAATGCCGCGCGGCAGTTGCGCGGTTCAGAAGAGTCCGTTGCGGAACTCGCCGAGCGAGCACGAGAAGAAGGTGTGAAGGGTTTCGGCAAAGATCTCATGGAACACCTCGATACCGCAGCGAGCGAAGGCTCACTTCCCTTTCTTGAACAGCTCCGCAGCGAGTTCCCTGAGGGAGTGCTGCAAATTTTAAAAATTCAGGGGCTTGGTGCCAAGAAAGTGAAAGCTCTTTACGAAGACCTGGGTATCTCTTCGATTGAAGAGCTACAGACCGCCTGTGAAGAGGGTCGGGTCGCTGAGCTAAAAGGCTTCGCGAAAAAAACTGAACAAAACATTTTGGCGGGAATTGAACAGCTTTCAAAATATCAAGATCTGTTTCGTTTCGATCATGCCGAAGCCGTGGCTCAGGAATTGCTTGAGTATTTGCGAGGCTCGGAGAGCTGTCAGGAAGCGGAAATTGCCGGCTCTCTGCGCAGAGGAAAAGAAATCGTAAAAGATATTGACCTCATTGCCTCATCTGAAGATGCGGAGTCGCTGATGGCGCACTTTAGCGCGTATTCAGATGTTGCTCGTATTAACGCGCAAGGCACGACAAAGTCAGCGGTGCTGCTCAATTCTGGGATTGCCGTTGACCTAAGGGTTGTCGAAACGTCAGCCTATCCCAGTGCTCTCCTACACTTCACCGGCAGCAAAGAACATAATACTGAGCTGCGCTCACGGGCGAAAAAAAAGAATCTTAAACTCAACGAATATGGGTTGTTCGAAGGAGATACGCCTTTAGAATTAGACAGCGAGGAAGCGATCTATCAAGCCTTGGGGCTCTCCTTTCTTACACCTGAAATTCGTGAGCAACATATCGACGTTGAATCCCCACCGAGAGATCTTATCAATCACGGCGCGCTTAAAGGGATTCTCCATGCGCACTCGACCTACTCTGATGGCGTGAATACTCTTGAGGAGATGGCACGTGCCGCAAAGGAAAAAGGGTATGAGTATCTCGGAATCACTGATCACTCTCAAACCGCGGCGTATGCAGGCGGATTGAAAGAGGAGGACATCCGCAAGCAGCATGACGAAATTGACGCTTTGAACGAGGAACTTGCTCCCTTTAAGATATTTAAGGGTATTGAGAGCGACATTCTCGGCGACGGGAGCTTGGATTATCCTGATAAAATTCTACAGACGTTTGATTTCATTGTCGCCTCGATTCACTCTCGAATGAGTATGTCAGCAGAAGAGATGACAAAACGGCTCGTCGCTGCCGCTGAAAATCCCTACACCACCATTCTTGGACACCTCAGTGGACGCTTGTTACTTCAGCGCGAGCCCTATGCTTTTGATCTGCAAGAGGTCCTGGAAGCCGCGGCACGCTCCGGCACTGCCGTGGAAATCAACGCCAACCCCAAGCGCCTCGACTTAGATTGGCGTCATCATGCAAGAGCCTTGGCCCTAGGAATTTCAATGCCGATTACTCCAGATGCCCACGCCATAGATCAAATCGACTATGTGCGCTACGGCATCACGATTGCGCGTAAAGGCGGGCTCCGCCCTGCCAACGTGCTCAACACCCTCGACCGAAACGCTATCGAAGCTGAATTTCAAAAGAGACGCCCATGAGTTCCCTTTCATCAATTGATCACGTTGCACTCGCCGTTGCCGATATCGAAGACTCAGTCCGCTGGTATCAGAGCAGCTTCTCCTGCGAACTGATTTACAAAAATAAGCAACTCGCAATATTGCAGTTTGCAAATCTACGACTAACCCTCGTGTTACCCAGCATGGAGAACACCCATGTGGCCTACGTCTGTGAAGACGCGGAAACCTTTGGCGAGTTGTATGAGCAAGTTGATGGAACGCTCTCGACTTTCGTCTCTGACCCTACCGGCAATCCGGTTGAACTCGTCTATGCCCAATCGCTAAAAACAAGGAAAAAATGAAGATCTGTATTGCGGGTGGGAGTGGTCTACTGGGAACGGCTCTTTGTTCTCGACTTCAATCTTTGGGTCATGACGTCCATATTTTGAGTCGGACGAAGAGTGCTTCTGAAAATACTATCCATTGGAATCCTGCGAACAACGAGCTCGACCTTACAGCCCTTGAAGGCCTTGATGTTCTGGTCAACCTTGCTGGAGAGAATATCGCCAGCGGCTTGTGGACGGAGAAGAAGAAAAACAAAATTCGGGAAAGTCGAATACAGTCCACCGCATTACTTGCTCGCTCACTTCCCTCCCTGAGCGCTCCACCGAAGCTCTTTCTCAACGCTTCAGCGATTGGCTACTACGGCGATGGCGGTTCAGAATTGCTCACCGAAGACTCCCCCAAGGGAGAGGACTTTTTAGCTGAAGTTTGTCAGGACTGGGAGCAGGCGAGCATTCCTCCTCAAGTAGTAGCAACGCGTGTGGTTCAAGCTCGAATCGCCGTAATCTTAAGCACCAAGGGCGGTGCCCTGGCTCAAGCCTTAACTCCTTTTCGGCTTGGTCTGGGTGGTCGATTTGGCTCAGGTGAGCAGTACTTCTCCTGGATCAGCATTCGTGACGCGGTTGCTGCGATCCTACATATCTTTGCTGACGATTCACTTCAGGGAGCAGTGAACCTCAGCAGCCCCTCGCCCATTAAAAATTCGGAATATACGCAAGCATTTGCTGCCGCGGTCCATCGGCCCGCGTTCCTCCACCTTCCCGCATGGGCGCTAAAGCTACTTTTTGGCCAAATGGCTGAGGAATTGTTTTTAGTTAGCACTAGGGTTATTCCGGAGAAGTTACTTGACTCTGGGTTTACCTTTCAGGATTCTAGCATCAGCTCGTCTATCGAGGCTTTGCTGGAGCAAGGCATATAAGCTTTCTAAGAAGGAACGGGACAATGAAACTCTACACTTACAAAAAGTGAAGCCGTTGCAGACAAGCGTCTGCAATGTTGGATGCACGGGGTGCAGCCGTTGAAGAAATAGAAATCACCGAGAAAACTCCAAGCCGCACTGAGCTGATGAACGCCTTGCGCGAGCACGGTACCAAGTCCGTCTTCAATACCTCTGGAGTTCGTTACCGCGAGTTAGGCCTTAAGGACAAAATTGAGTCGATGTCTGCCACAGAGGCTGCCAAGCTCCTTGCCTCCGACGGCAAGCTAATCAAGCGGCCCTTTCTTGTGGTGAACAAAAATAAGACAGTGCTCGGATTCAAAGACACCGAGTGGAAGAAGCTCTAGGAGTTTCTAGGCTGCATTCTTATTTTTTTGCGGTCGCTTCGCAGCGACTTCTAAAAACTCTGCGACAAGATCAACCAATTCTGAAGACGCGCTCTGATCTGCTTGGAAAGGAGCGCTGTCTAATCTTTTCAACCAGGCATTTGGCACACGCCCCGCGATTAATTCAGATTGCGTCCGTTCGTAGGCACCGCTACTGGGTGAGCTAAGGACAAGTGTTGGACAGTGGAGCCGATGCAGGAGAGGGCGTGCATCAAAGTCTTCGCCCAGTCGTCGTAGCGGCAATCCTAGCGGAAAGAACGCTTCGAGCCGGTCAATTGTCTCTGCCATGATGCTGGGCTCAAGCCGGGTACAGGTGTCGAGCAAAATCAAGCGACGAACAAATTTAGGGAACAAATCACAGAGGGAAATTGCGATGCTTCCCCCTGCTCCAATCCCCAGAACGGACGCTCGCTTAAGCTTCTCCTGCTCTGCTGCCGCAAAGAGTGCTTTGGCGAAATCAATAACTTCCCTTGGCTTAGGGGGAATTGAACGCATCAATAACAACGAAAAACTTTCGGGAAAAGACCCGAGTAATTTACTCGTCTCTTCATCACTGAGCGGTTTACCCGGAATAAGAAGCAGCGTGTGGGCTGAAACCTCCCCAGATCCATGGCGTGTAAGCTTGATTTCCATTACTAAGTTTTGTTTGCTTAGGGTTAGCGACGGCAGATATAATTGATGAAAAGTAGAGCAAAACCTGTCCAATTGGCAAATTGGTAGATTACCAAATATCAGAGCAAGCGCTCGGTAGAGAAGCCAGGTTTTAGGGAGCCTATGAAGTCAGCAAAAGGCAAGTTACGGCGAGGACCGATAGAGGTCGAATTGAGTGATTCCGCGCTCGTTGCAGATGCGCTGAACGCCTCTGCTGGCTGTACAAGCTTCTCTCTGGAAATAGAGACTCCGCTACTCCCATCTGTCTCAAAAAAAGACCCTGCAAGCGAGCAATCTCCACGTTCCAAGACAAATGGCAAAGTCGTCAATCTCTTTGCTCCTGAAGCAAAGCCAAAGCATTGCGAGCAGTCTCTAGGAACTTCAACATCAAGTTCCGCAGAAACAAGCAATCTTCCTGTTCGGAACTATGATTGTAAGAACTACGGCACCTGTCTTGGCCTCGCGGCTGCGCTTGATTGGAGTTCCTTCTCTTGTAAGGGCTGTAGCGGGAATGTCGATAATCGCCTTCTGTGGCGCGCACATCACCGAGTTCGTCAAAACAAAGCTCTACAAAGTCTTTGCAACTTACCGGTGCTGCAGAACGATTGATCGAGTAGTTCGGCTTAGAATCTGAACAGTTTAATTTCCGTAATTGCCCAATCAAAGACTACCTCATCTTTCAGCAACTCGAATCGTAAAGCCTTTACACGCAGCTCTTCTGGAAAATCAAACACGACCTCCGATTGAGGGCCAAAATACGGTAGACCTTCTGTAGTCCACTTGACCGGGCCGAACCAATCTTCTTCATGAAAGACAACTTTCTCGGTTCCATCAGCAAGGGTTGCAACAATTGAAATTGCGCGCGGGTAATCGCTCGGCACACCCTGCACCGAGAGGACCACACGAACAAGCGGCACGCTCTCTTCGAAGGCAAGTGCAAAAAAATCTCCCTTACGTTGGGGGCGAGCAGTTCTCCAACGAGTTGAACTATCGCCATCAATGGCAAGCGCAGCGTCACTCATATTTGGCTCCGCCTGAACACTGACAAGAAAATCCTCACCCCTTTTCAAGCGAGTCAGACTTTCGAAGCTTCGAGAGGTCTTTGCCCAATCTCCTCTTTGTTCTAAGAGAAAATACGAGGCACCCCAGGTGCTCAAGCTTGAAGTCCCTTGAGTAACCTCCGCGGTTGCTATCTGCGGCCAAAGTCTCTGAGAGGAGCTTTGGCAGTAAAAAAGACCACCAAGCACTATCCCTAATACCGAAGCGCTTACCGCTTGCCGTAAAAAGTCAGTACGCCCCCAGACCGCAACAGCGAAAAGCAGAAGAAAAGGAAGAAGAAGCCACGGCAGCGGCGCAAGAGCAAGGCCGGGAAGAAGGCGAGTGAGCGCTGGAAAAGGTAGGGCCTTCTGCCAATCCGTAACCGGAAGTAACTCTGCAAAAAGCACAAACAATAAAATCGTGCCAAGGAACAAAAACTTCGTCGCAAGGCTGCGAAGCGCTTGTTGCGAATCAAACCGTAATCCGAGAAATAGAACGATGAGCACCACCGAGGTCAGAACAAAATGACTGCAAAGCAAATCTCGGTAGACGGACTCGACTATCGGAAAGGGTTGCAAGTACGGACCAAGCATTGGAGTTCCAGAGAGAAGCAAAGAGGAGATTGGAGCAAGACGTGCTTCGCCGGGATACTCAGGCATGGGGTAGCTTGGCAGAAGCAGTATCGAAACCACAATCCCGAGGAGCACCGCCAGGGCTTGAAAGGGATAACGTTGAGTTTGTGGAGTAGGCGAAGGATCTTTGGGGTGAAGGCAGTACATGAGAAACAAGAACAAGCCGCCAATTGGCGCAAGCGTTCCGGCAGTGAAAATAAACAAAGCCATCACCGCAACGAAGAGAAATTGATGAAGTAGTCTAGGAGAGCGAAAGGCGAGGAGCTGAAGGGCCGCGGCGGCTGGAAACCAATGCCAACGTAAGTTCACCATACTCGGACCGAGCACGATTAGCACAGAAAGCAAGAACACCGCAGAAGCACTCAGTGCGCGACCGCGAGTAAGTCCCGTTTGGATAAAAAACCACGTAGCGCCGATACCAATAATCAGTAGCTGAATAAACGAGACAAATTCTGCTGCACCAAGTTGCTGCAAAAGTTCGAATAAGGGATCAAGGCGCTCCCTGCCAGGCAAATTCAGGGCGAAAATATAATAATCGTACACTCTTGCTCTCTACGGGCAATCCATTGGTCAGTCTTATACTGCTCCCATTATAAAGTACGGCTTTTTAACACCTGTTCGAGGAGCAGT
>CAYGNZ010000169.1:0-6247 GCA_964351345.1 uncultured Bdellovibrionales bacterium
TGTTGAAAAACGGAGGTTTTCGACAAGACCGACACGCGAAGCGTGCTCGAGCGCCGAACAAGGCGCTCGTTTCGAAGGGGAAGCCTTCGTTAGCAGCAAAAAGGGTCGAGCGTAGAGTAACTGACTCGTTCCGGGGATAGATTTCTTTTTTTAGGCTGCAACGCGTACTAAATAACCTCCATGAGCCTAAGAAGAGTCAACCTCCGAAACGAGTCAGTTATTCCACGCTCGTCCCTCTTTGTTACTAACGAATACTAAAAAACATGCAACGCATATTTTTTAGTATTCGAGACGAACGCCTTTTTCGGCGTTCGGGCAAGCTCCGCTTGCCGGTCCCGCCAAAAAACTTCGTTTTTCGACGGTCCCTAAGCGTCGATTTCGTCCATCGGAATGCAAGAGCAAAACAAGTTTCGGTCACCCCAGGCGTTATCAATACGTGCTACCGGAGGCCAATACTTATGCGCTCGAAGATACTCGCTTGGATAGGCAGCAACCTCTCGACTATAGGGATGCGACCACTCTGAAGCGGTGACGGCTTGCGCCGTATGAGGTGCATTCTTGAGCGGATTATCCTCGGGGTCACTGTCGCCGTCTTCAATCGCTTGAATTTCAGCACGTATTGCCGACATCGCTTCGCAGAATCGATCCAATTCAGCTTTTGACTCACTCTCCGTGGGCTCAACCATCAGTGTTTCAATCACGGGGAAGGACACGGTTGGTGCATGGAAGCCGTAATCCATCAGGCGCTTTGCCACATCAGTGACATCAACACCGACTACTCGCTTGAATCTTCGTAGATCGAGAATACATTCATGCGCGATAAATCCGTTTCGCCCCTTGTAGAGCACGGCGTAGTCATTTTCTAAGCGCTTGGCGATATAGTTTGCATTAAGCATCGCTACTTTCGTTGCGCGCGTCAGGCCTGCTGCACCCATTAAGCGAATGTAGGTCCATGAGATCGGTAAGATTCCCGCAGAACCCCAAGGAGCCGCAGTGACCGCACCTTCTTCCCGAATTCCTTCACTTTCAGCATAGATATGCCCGGGCAGATACGGTCGTAGATGAGAAGCAACTGCAATTGGACCGACACCAGGACCTCCGCCACCATGAGGAATGCAGAAGGTTTTATGAAGATTGAGGTGACAGACATCGACTCCGAAATCACCTGGACGACACAAGCCCACCTGCGCATTCATGTTCGCGCCATCCATGTATACCTGACCGCCGTGTGAATGAACGAGCGCGCAAATCTCCTTGATACCCTCTTCAAACACTCCGTGAGTTGAGGGGTAGGTTACCATCAGTGCGGCAAGATTCTCGGCATTCGCCTTGGCTTTCTCCTCGAGATCTTGGAGATCAATATTGCCCTGATCATCGCATTTCACGGGCACTACTTTCATTCCCGCAAGTATTGCACTGGCGGGGTTTGTTCCATGTGCGGATTGAGGGATTAAACAGACATTGCGCTGCCCTTGGCCATTTGCCTGATGGTAGTCCCGTACGCTGAGTAATCCGGCATACTCTCCGACTGAACCAGCATTTGGTTGCAGCGAAACACCAGGAAGACCAGTAATTTCAGCAAGCATCCCTTCAAGCCCTGAAACAAGTTCCCGATACCCTTGCGTCTGCTCTTTTGGAGCAAAGGGATGGATTGAAGAAAACTCGGGCCAGGTGACCGGTAACATTTCCACCGTGGCGTTGAGTTTCATCGTGCATGAACCAAGCGGAATCATCGAGGTGGTCAGCGAGAGATCTTTTGCTTGTAAGCGGTGGAGATAGCGTAGCATCTCTGTCTCAGAGCGATGGCTATGAAACACTGGATGCTCAAGTACCGTGTCCTTTCGCTCAAGCTCAGCGGCAAAGGCTGGTGCCGTCATACCCCGCAATCTCGCCAAGTTAACTCTCTGAGTAGATTTTTCACTAAATACCGCAAGGATGTCCTCGATGTCTTGGAGGCTGACTGTTTCATCGAGAGATATCCCGAGACTACCGTCAGAGAACTTACGGAAGTTTATTTTGGCAGCATCCGCTCGTTTGAGAATCTCTGGGAGCTTCTCGGCCAAGGGTGCGGTGCGCAGGGTATCGAAAAACACGTTATGAAGGAGTTCGATTCCAAGCTTGGTCAATCCCGAAGCGAGAAGTGCCGTATATTGGTGAACTCTTGTCGCAATTTTCTTTAGTCCATCGGGTCCATGGTAGACCGCATAGGTACCGGCCATGATCGCGAGGAGTACTTGTGCCGTACAGATATTACTGGTCGCCCGTTCGCGCTTGATGTGCTGCTCTCTAGTTTGTAGGGCGAGTCGGTACGCCGAATTTCCTTGCGCGTCTTTTGATACCCCAACCATACGTCCAGGAATATCGCGCTTAAACGCTTCCTTACAGGCCATGAACGCCGCATGAGGGCCGCCAAATCCAAGCGGCACTCCAAATCGCTGTGAGTTACCAATCGCAATATCTGCACCCCATGAGCCGGGCGACTCAAGAAGAACGAGTGCGAGGAGGTCACAGGCCGCGGTAAGCAAACCGCCTTGGGCGTGCACTGAGGCAGCAAACTCTTTGAAATTATGAATTACCCCATCGGTGGAAGGGTACTGCACAATTGCGCCAAATACGTTCTCATCCAAGGTCGCAGAGGAGAACTCCCCTTGAATTAATTCAAGGCCAAGTGGTGCCGCTCTCGTCGCGAGCACTGCAAGGGTGCTTGGATGCACACTTTGATCAACAAAATATTTATTCTTTTTCTCTGAACCGACCTGCCTGAAACTCAGTGTCATAGCCTCAGCCGCAGCACTCGCTTCATCAAGTAAGGATGAATTGGCCATGTCTAAGCCACACAGCTCAGCAACCAGGGTTTGGTAATTGATTAGCGCTTCGAGACGCCCTTGAGAGATTTCAGCCTGATACGGGGTATACTGAGTGTACCACCCAGGGTTCTCCATAATGTTTCGCAAGATCACGGGCGGAGTGATTGTGTTGTAAAAACCTTGACCGATGTAGGAACGATAGACTTGGTTTTTACTGGCGATTCGCTTTAGCTCCGCAAGCACATGGTATTCGTCGCTTCGTGCTTCAAGGCCCAGTTCTCCCTGGAGGCGAATTGCGGCGGGAACCGTTTTCTCAACGAGTTCCTCAAGAGAGCGAAGACCCAAGGTGGCCAACATCTGTTCGACTTCATCCTCTGAAGGTCCAATATGACGGTCTTGAAAGGCTTCAAAATCGTCGAAATCATGTGAATTGTTCGCTTCTTTAAGGACCACTTCTTTCAGTTCCGCACTCATACTTCACCTGCTTACTCAGTACTACTACCAACTAGGAATACCACTATGGAGAAACGCTCAAACTACCGCCATCGATTTTTATTTCGATAGCTCGGCGACGTAGCTTGAGTAACTCTCTGCGTTCATCAAACTATCAGCTTGAGAAGGATCAGAGGCCTCAATTACTACGAGCCAACCGTCTTGATGGGGGGATTCGTTAATCTGTTCTGGTTGGGCTTCAAGCGAATCATTGACGGCGGTGATTTTCCCGTCAATCGGCGAGTAAATATCACTTACCGCTTTCACAGACTCGACGTTAGAGAATGACTCCCCTTTTTTAACTTCACGCCCAACCTCGGGAAGTTCCACGTAGACTACATCTCCAAGTTCTTTTTGCGCGTAATCGCTAATACCAACGGTCACCTTTGTGCCTTCTACTTTTGCCCACTCATGCTCCTCGGTGAACCTGCAATCACTTGGAATACTCATACTCTCCCTTCCTTAGTTTTATTTCGACAAATATTGCTACCGCATGTATCTGATGTGCTCTCTTCTACTGAACAAGAGCCTCACTCGCCTCGCTTATAAAAAGGAAGCTTTACTAATTTCACCTGGAGGCGCCGAGAGCGCACCTCTGCCTCAAGCTCAGCGCCTAGTTTCGCTAATTCAGTTTTAACAAACGCAAGTCCGATTGCTTTTCCAACTGTTGGCGGCTTCGTGCCGCTCGATACCCAACCGACCTCTTCGTCGGTTGCATACAACTTCGCCCCTTCGCGAACAATTCCCGGCACGAGCACTTCTACGCCTCGTAAACGAAAAGGCACCTTGCCGCTCT
The DNA here is from genome assembly GCA_964351345.1 of uncultured Bdellovibrionales bacterium. Taxonomy (GTDB): domain Bacteria; phylum Bdellovibrionota_C; class UBA2361; order SZUA-149; family SZUA-149; genus SZUA-149. Next base: position 4,096 of record CAYGNZ010000169.1, read on the forward strand.
CTTTTTGCTCTTGCAGCACAGACTTGCCGTAAAATTCTGTTTCTTTGTCAAATTTAATGACCCACGACACATTGGAGCAAAGTGCGGAGAGCTCATCAGCAAGCTCGTGCCCATGCAAGGGGTAGCAGGCTTCAAGCCGTAAGGTATCTCGTGCGCCCAGTCCCGCGGGAAGAATTTCAAGATCCGCTCCGACCTCAAGCAAACTCTCCCACAGCAATTCTGCTTTTTCAGGGGCAACGAAGATTTCAAAGCCATCCTCGCCGGTGTAGCCCGTCGTCGCAAGCATCACGTTCTCTGATTGTGCACTTAGCTTGAGCGCGCGTTCTTGGAAGGTAAAGCTTGGGAAATTCTCTTCACTTAGTTCTGGGAGCACTTCTGTCGCAGCTCGATTTCCGAGGAGCCGACTAATGAGCACTCGCGCTTTTGGGCCCTGCACTGCGATTTGCGCGTACTCGGAAGAGACGTTGCTTAACTCAGCAGGAGCCTCAAGACAGGAGTCGGAATTTCTCTCAGATAACCAAGAATAATCCTTCTCAGTATTGGCTGCATTGACACAAAGAAAGTACGATTCATCGGAGAATTTATAGACGATAATGTCATCAACTACTCCGCCTTTTTCATTCAGGAGCAGAGAATATTGCGCATCACCTACACCTAGCTTCGAGACATCATTGGTCGTGACGTACTGTAAAAAGGCTAAGGCCTGAGGGCCTTCAACGCGAATCTCACCCATATGACTCACGTCGAAAATGCCTACCGCATTACGTACTGCGTGGTGCTCGGCGACAAGACCCGAGTACTGCACAGGCATATCCCAACCGCCAAATTCCGTGAATTTTGCTCCGAGGCGTTTGTGAGCTTGATAGAGGGGTGTGCGCTTGACTTGGATCAGAGAATCAGGGGCTGTAGCCATGAGTGTCGATAAACCACAAGATAGGGGTGAAAAAAGGACTGAGAGCACTATTTTATAGCAGCAGTGAGTTCAGGTGTCATTGCTCGAGACAGAAAAAATCTCCTATTTCCCCCTCATAGAAAAGAGGATCTGCAATAATCACTAATTCAATGTAGTCTGGAGCTACTCCCAGGCCAGATACGTACAATTATTTCCCGCACTTTCTCTGAGCGGCATTGACTGTGTTCTCAAGCAGCATCGCAATGGTCATTGGCCCTACTCCTCCAGGAACGGGAGTAATTGCTCCAGCTTTCTCCTTTACTGCGGCGTAATCCACATCTCCCACTAATGAGCCTTGCTCCGTGCGATTAATCCCAACATCAATCACTATTGCCCCCGGCTTTACATGCGCTGCTCCTAACATCTCCGGTCGACCCACGGCAGCAACAAGTATATCCGCCCTACTGCACTCAGCTTCCAAATCCTTGGTCCGTGAATGGCAGACACTTATCGTGCAACTCTCGTTAAGTAACAGCACTGCCATTGGTTTACCGACAAGAATAGAGCGTCCAACAACGGTGGCATGGAGGCCGTAGAGTTTTGTAGGACGACCTAAATCTTTCAGCGCTTTTTCAATTAACTGCATGCAGCCTTTGGGGGTGCACGGTCGATGGGCTTCGGCATCTCGCAGGAGTAAGCCTTGATTGATTGGATGTAAGCCGTCTGCGTCTTTCTCTGGCGCGATACACAACAGAGCTTCGAACTCGTTTAATCCGTCAGGAAGCGGAAGTTGTAGGAGAATGCCATCAACATCATCTCGAGCACTGAGGTCTTTCAGGGTTTGCTGCAAGGCTTCATCGCCGACATCTGCAGGCAAATGCACGTCGATGACTTCCATACCAACGCTTTTTGCTCGCTTGGTTTTGCTTTTGACATACACCTGAGATGCGGGGTTCTCTCCCACCAGTACGACTGCCAGACCGGGGCTTCGGCCTAGAGAAGGGCTCAGTGTGGCGACCCGATCCTTGAGGGTTGCTTGGACCTCTGCCGCAAGTGCTTTTCCGTCGATATCTATCGCTGACATACGAGATTTTCCTTTGTGATACCCAATGAATACCTCAGATGTCTTTAGCTAACACAATATTCTCTTGGTTGAAACGTAGTGGAGAGTTCTGGTTATTGCTGGATACATTGGGTAATCAGCTAGTAAGAGAAATTTATAATGAGGAAGTACTGCAGAGCGTGTAATCTTAGCCGAGT
>CAYGNZ010000169.1:6257-7258 GCA_964351345.1 uncultured Bdellovibrionales bacterium
CTTAGCTATTGGAGCGATAAACTGAGGGAAAAGGTAAATGATAATAGGCGTACCAAGAGAGCGTAAAATTGGTGAATCCCGAGTGGCGCTTACTCCTGATGGAGTCCTTGCAGTGAAAGCACGTGGTGCCTCAGTGCTTATTGAGCGAGCCGCAGGTATTTTGAGCGGTTTTGGTGATCAGGAATATCAGCAAAGCGGGGCAAGCATCGTTGATTCTCTTGAGGAGGTCTGGTCAAAAGCAGATATATTACTCAAGGTCAAAGAACCTGCGCCTGAAGAGTATGGTTATTTTCGTGAGGATATTACGATATTCTCTTTCATCCATCCCGCTGCCCAAGGCCCCTTGGTCAAGAAACTAATCGATGCAAAAACACGGACGCTGGATTTCGATTTGCTGATGCTCAAAGATGGACGCTTGCCTATTCTTGAGCCGATGAGTGTCATCGCCGGACGACTCGCCGTGCAATGTGGTGCGACGGCACTACAACTAAGCGGTTTTGAAACTGCCGAGAACGTTTCTCGAAGAGGAGTATTGTTCAGTGGTGCGCCCGGCGTTGCTCCTGCCAAGGTGCTGGTCGTCGGCATCGGTGTTGCGGGGTCAAACGCAGCAGAGCTTGCTATCGGCTTAGGCGCGCAGGTGACGGTGATGGATGTCTCTAGTGAGCGACTTGCCCGTTTCGCCCGCGCTCCTTTTCAGGCTCGCACCTGCTACTCCAATCCCGCAAGCTTACGGCGCGAGCTTGCCACGACAGACGTAGTAATTGGCGCAGTACTCGTTCCCGGCGCTCTCACACCCAAACTCCTCACCAAAGACATGCTTTCTCTCATGCCTCAGGGATCGGTGATTGTCGATATTTGCATTGATCAGGGAGGTTTTGCGGAAACAAGCAGAGCGACGAGCTTAAAAGAGACGACGTATTTGGAACAAGGGGTCGTGCACTACTGTGTGCCGAATATGCCGGCGATGGTGCCCCGCACCTCGACTCGCGCTGTGGAGAATG
>CAYGNZ010000170.1:0-7240 GCA_964351345.1 uncultured Bdellovibrionales bacterium
ACTTCTTGCCCCTACTATTGTAATGTCGGTTTTTCGCCAATAAGTGCTTCAATTTGCGGAATTATTCGGTTTTTTCTGTAATTGCGTAAGGCCTGAGGAGTGCGGAAGAGTAAGAACCTGTTTTTATTGGTATTTGTTTGCGCTCGGGCGAGAGAGAGAGCTAGGAGCGAAGCTTGTAAATCGCCTCGCTTAGAATTTGTGTTGCCTGTTCAATGTCTGACTTGGTGTTAAATCGTCCGATGCCTAGTCGAATCGAGCTACGTTGCTCTGCAACGCTAAGGCCGAGAGCGGCAAGGACGTGGGAAGGGGAGACAGAGTCTGATTGGCATGCGGCCGTGGTTGAATAGGCAAGCTTGGTGTTTGTCAGGCCAAGGAGGCGGGTGGTGTCAATTCCAGCGATAAGAAGATTGAGGTTTCCTGGCAGCCGAGGAGCACGGCATCCATTGAGCGTAACTCCCTCTACTGAATTTTGAAGTGCGGTAAGTAACTCAGAGGCGAGGCTTTCAATTCGCTGCACATCATCTGCGACTTGTTCGCGAGCGATGCGACAGGCAACACCAAAGCCCACAATTCCAGGAACATTTAGGGTTCCCGAGCGCAGTCCTTTTTCATGCCCACCACCAAAGACGAGTGGCGTCAAATTTGGCCGTCGTTTCCCTCTGCGGATATAGAGCGCACCTACCCCTTTTGGGCCATACATTTTGTGAGCCGTGCAGGAGAGTAAATCGACATCAAGTTCATCGACCGATACCGGGATTTTCCCCACTGCTTGAGTTGCATCGGTATGGAAAAGTGCCCCGTGATTATGCGCCAACTTTGCCAGCGCGCGAACATCTTGCAAAACGCCGATTTCGTTGTTTGCCAACATTACCGAAGCGAGTAGCGTTTGTTCTCCCACCTCGTGAGCAAAGGTCTCTTCGCTCACCAGACCGGCAGCATTCCCCTCCGTTTGTATCGGAAGAAACGTAGTGCGAAAGCCCTCGCACATCAGTGCGGCCAGTGGATCAAGCACGGCATCATGTTCGCTCACCACACTGAGAAGCTCGGGGCGTTCATTGCTGCCTGCCGCACGAGCAACGCCGAGGAGAGCGAGATTATTCGCTTCGGTCGCGCCGCTGGTAAAAACAATTTCCTCAGGCGAGGCGCCAATCAGTGCGGCGACGTCCTCTCTGGCAATTTCGACTAACTCTGCGGCATACCAGCCATACGGATGACTACTGCTTGAGGCATTGCCAAAGTGGGTTCGATACACCTCAGTCATCGCGTCGATGCCCCGTGGATCAAGTGGAGTTGTTGCGTTGTTATCGAGATAAATCGCCTGGGACACGGGTCGTAACCTCAGGACAGAGCAAGCATGCGTTCGAGTGGAATTAAGGCTTTCTCGATTACTTCTTGCTCCAAAACAACCTCTGGATTTTCCTGTAGCAAGCACGCATAAATTTTATGCATAGTATTGAGCCTCATGTAAGGACATTCTGCGCAATTACATGCTTCGTCGTTTGATGCAGCGATAAAGGTCTTTTCTGGGCAGGCCTTTTGCATCTGATGAATAATTCCAGATTCGGTTACCACGATGATTTCTTGCGCATCTGACTCTTTTGCGAATTTTAGCAAGGAGCTGGTAGAGCCAATGTGGTCGGCTAGATCCAGTACCGGCTCGGGGCACTCGGGATGAGCGATAAGCGCGGCATGAGGATGTCGAGCCTGGAGACGCACGAGATTTTTCGCGTCGAAATTCTCATGGACAATACATGCCCCCTCCCATAGCACCATGTCTCGCCCGGTTTTCCGGATGAGGTATCGACCGAGATGTTGATCTGGGGAGAAGAGAATTGGCGTTTCTTTTGGAATAGATTCGATAATCCGAACTGCGTTTGAGGAGGTGCAAAGTATATCACTTAAGCCCTTCACTTCCGCGCTACAATTTACATACGTTACCTTCGTGTGGTCGGGATACTGAGCGATAAATTCAGAAAATTTATCAGCGGGGCAGTTATCGGCGAGTGAGCAACCGGCAGCAAGGTCGGGCACAAGGACTTTCTTCTCTGGATTGAGAATTTTCGCCGTCTCGCCCATGAACAGCACTCCAGCCAGAACGATGATATCTGCGTCAGTTTTTGCACCTTCTTGCGCAAGTCCGAGGCTGTCACCGATGTAATCGGCAATATCTTGAATTTCTGACTCCTGATAGTAGTGCGCCATGATCACGGCGTTCTTTTCACGCTTAAGTCGATTGATGCCATCGATGAGTTCGCCCGGAGTGAGAGAGCTGAGCGAATCTGCGTTCTGATCAAGAGTGAGCAATTCTTCCATGCTGTTTGTTGGCCTGCCTCGTACCTTGTGACGGCGTTCTCCGCCTTGCGAATCGATATCCAGTTTCTTTCGCCCCCTTGTTCGGTGGGCCCTAGATGCGCACTGTTTTCCTAAAGATAAGCACTGCCTAGACTAAAGTCAACGCGTGATAACGCTGCTCTTTGAGTGCAGAATCGAGCGAGACCTTGTAAGAAAAGAGAATACGCTACACTTGTTTTGGTCTAGGTTTGCCCTTAGACGATTTGAACCTTAGATGATTACCCTCCGAACGCGAAATATAGTCATACTTTGTTTGCTCAGCTTTCTGTTGTCCCTCGGGCTTCGAGTGTATGGCTTGCGCGGTAATGTGCCTCAAGCAGATGAGCTTCATTGGCAAAAGCGCAGCGGGGTGTTGCTTGAAAAGCTACGAACACGTGATGTGCATAACTTCAGCACTCACATGACTCACCCCGGTCTTGTCCCCGGTTTTCTCATGGCCACGGGTCAACTTTTAGCCGAGAAGTACAACGCTCTCCGTGGCTACTCAGGTTCAGAGCCCAAGGCAATCAATCGCCTGCATGCTTCTCGCCTAGCCTGTGCCGCCGTGGCTTCGTTGATAGTGCCCTTGCTGTTTTACTTTTCCTACAAAGTCCTTGGTATTGAAACAGCTTTTTTAGCGGCCTGTCTTCTCGCGCTTGATCCTCATCATCTCGGTTTGTCTCGGCAAGCGCACCTCGATGCAGTACTAAGTTTTCTCGTCGTCTTCTCCGTATTCTCTTACTGGCGCGCCAGTGAAGAAGAGAGCCTCGCTTGGAAGCTTTTTTCAGGTGTGCTTTGGGGGCTGTGTATTGCAACGAAACCTACAGCAGTCGCTCTGCCCTTGATATTCTTATTGTTCAATGCGTTTCGCTCCGCTCTTGCTCCTCAGGAGAAAAAAGCGGCAGTGAAGATTCTTTCTTTTTCTGACGTCGGGGCAGTGGCGCTCGCTCACGCTGTCTTTGCACTTCTCTACTCCCGACTCTGGGTGCATGAGAGCGAATATAAGCTGCGACTTGCCGTGAAAAGTGCCTTTGCCGATCAGGTGTATAGCTGGGGAGTGTATCTAGCTGAGCGTCCAGTTCTCTCCGGCTCCATTATGGCTGTGCTTGTGTTCAGCGTTATCGCTACGCGCTGGTTGCGAAGTAGGTATCAGAGCTTTTTGAGAGCTGCGCTGCTCTCCGTTTCGCTTCTCTTTGCTGCGGTGTGCTTGATTCCGCAGGTGCTGGAGAATCTCATTCGCTTTTGGACGTGGGTTGCCGGGCTGTCGGGAGAGAAGCACAAAGCATACGGCATCACCTGGGATGCTCCGGAACATGGGTATCTGCTGCTGTTCTTCTCAGAGCTTCCTAGTCTGGTCTGTTTGAGCGCCTTGGCTGGTATTTGCCTTTATCTGTACAAGCTTTGGTCTGAGAAATTAGACTCCCCACGCATGCGTTTTCTCGGTATTTCTCTGCTCACAATTGTTTGTTGGACAGTGCTGCTTTCTGTGTCCGCGAAACAAACTCTACGCTACGTGTTGCCGGTAGTGCCGATGCTCTACCTGTTTTCTGCGTTTGGACTTGCACGCGCCATAGAATACGCAACGGAAAAACTTGGCTCAAGCGTTTTACTTTTTAAGAAAACGGCGTTTTCGCTGATTATCGTTTTTCATTTTTTTGCGCTCCTGAGCTGGTGGCCTAACTTCAATCATTTTTACAATGTTCTTTCCGGAGGTTTGCCCGCAGCGGTGGCGACAAATAGCGGCTTGGCGATTGCGGGCGCGACTGAAGCGCTTGAGTATTTACAACAACAGCAAACTTTTGGGCGAAACGAAAAAGTGTGGGTGGCTTTGGCTGCCGATAAGGAAGTTTTTTCTTATCAAAACAGGGTTCTCTTTCCCAAAAATAATCGTGTGCGATTTCTCAATCGGGAAGATGCCGCCAGTGATTACCTCTTACTCTCGCCCCAGTTTGCGCCGAGATTACCAGAAGAGCCTATTCAGCAAGTTGCGAAAGCCGAGCCGAGTTTTGTCTACCGTTTTAAAGACGCTCAGTTGTTGAGCATTCATCCGGCACCTTTACGGAGCTTTGCCGCAGAGGAAGCGCCGTATTTTCGTCGCGCGCATCACATTCGCCGAGCGACAGGGAAAACGAGCCGAAAAACTCCAGAGATAGAGTTGAGCGTTTCTGGGCACGCCTTCCCCCTGGCACGAACGGTGATGGCCATTCCCGGTCAACACAGAGCGGGCTTTGTGCTACTCGGGGAACATGCTCGAATGTTACCTGGAGATTATTTGCTCGATTTTTATCTCCGCCTTCCACCCGATACTGAACTCGCTGCTGACCTCAGTGCTGAGAGATACGTACTCCGCATGGAGTTCGGGCGTTGCCATCAGATTGTAAAACTAGGAGAATTGAACCAGACTGCATTTTCTCCGTCGACCGTTGGATGTGATTTTCAAGAGCCAGTGCGTGCTCAACTGCGAGCGTACTGGTTTGGTAATGTTCCGGTAGAGATTGCGGGTATAGGTATACGGGCAAAAGATTCGTTGCCTCCCGTCAACGACTAATCGAGAAGCGTGAAGTTTCAGCATGCAAGGTTTCAGAAGATTCATTTTACCTCTCCTAGTTCCACTCATGCTTTTTCCCTCGAGCGCGCGTGCTGCTGATCAGGGAAGTGATGAGGCGAAACGAGAGAAAGAAACTACCGCGCAGGGCGTTGAGACTTGTACTGCGTATAAAGCAAAGCGAGACGAGGTGCCGGTCTATCAGTCCCCTACATCGACCAGTAAGGTGATAGCTCGTCTCTCTTTAGGTGAGGAGGTTTGTTACGTAGGTGAACAAGATGGCTTTGCGATTCTCGATTGGGAGAAAAGCATCGAACAAAGTGGGCGTGATAAAGCTGCAGGCAAGTCTTTCGAGCTAGTCTTTGTGCTCCTGACTGAGCTTTGGCCGCCTGAAGATGAGGAGATTGGCCTAGAGGCTCATGCAAAAAGAGTGTTTGAAAATATGGGCTACGGCGGGCAGCCAGAAGACGTCTTCGCCCCGCTGCGAGAGCTAATTTATAAATTTACCGGCGGTCCAAAATGTTTGGCTGGCGAGATATGCAAAAAGGTGGAGCAGGATCTGGAAAAAGGAGATGAGTAATTTCAACTGCTTAGCGGCCTCGTCGAGCACTCAATACCTTGTGTTTTCAGTCAATCTGTAGCAATCTCCTGAGCTGCTATGGAAGCTCTACAATCAAGAAAAGTTCTTATTACCGGCGCGACCGGTTTCGTTGGCTCACACCTCACTCGACGTCTACTTACATTGGGCGCGGATGTCGCTGTGCTTGTGCGCAATACAAGCTCGAATAAACTCCTCAAGGAGTTTGAAGCCGCCGGGGCAAAAATTTGCTTCGGTGATGTGTGTGATCGCGAAAGTGTCTTTGCCGCGATGAAAGATCGAGAATTCGTGTTTCACATCGCCGCCCTGTTTCGACAGGCGAAATTTCCCGATGAAGTCTACTATGAGGTAAACGTCGAGGGCACGAGAAACGTCCTTGACGCTGCCGAGGCGGAGAACGTGCGCCGAGTTGTGCATTGCAGTACGGTTGGTGTGCACAGCCATATTCCGCAACCTCCGGCCAATGAAGAAGAGGCCTATCGTCCCGGTGATATTTATCAAGTGACGAAATGTGAAGGGGAGAAGCTTGCGCTTGAGCGTTTTCGTTCCGGTCGATTGGACGGGGTCGTTGTTCGACCAGCGATGATTTGGGGTGAGGGCGATATGCGCATGTTGAAACTCTTTCGCGGAGTTTCGAAAAGTAAGTTCCCAATTATCGGCACAGGGAAGACTCTCACTCACTGGGTATACGTCCATGACCTCGTTGAGGGCTTCTTGCTTGCCGCCACCAATGAGAACGCGAGCGGACAGGTCTATATTTTTGCGGGCGAAACCCCTGCCTCAATATCAGAGCTTGTGAAAACCGTGGCAAAGTATGCAGGGGTAAAGCCCTTACCGTTTAAAGTACCTGCGCTTCCGGTGCAGCTTCTCGGTTCGGCAATGGAGATTGTCTGTAAGCCGTTCGGTATTGAGCCACCGATTTATCGTCGACGGGTAGACTTTTTCACCAAGGACCGCTGCTTTGATATCTCCAAAGCGAAGCGAGAGCTTGGCTATAAGCCAAAGCAGGATTTTGAAACGGAGGTCAAAAATATCCTCTCCTGGTATCAAAAAGAGAACTTGCTTACCTAAAGCCACAAGTCGCTACAATTTGCTTCTCGCACGGTAGCGGTGTCGGACCAATTCCAAGAGGCTCTCGACAATGAGCATGTCAAAATCTACTGCATTGCTGCTTCGAGTTGCTCTTGCCGTTGCTATTCTTGCCTGCTTGCTTTTTTTTGTGGGACTTGAGGATCTTCTTGCCGTCTTTATCGACATTGATCTCTGGTATCTTACCTTACTATTCGCCCTTACCTTTGTGATGATCTGGGCGAGCTGTTTGAAATGGCGGCTTTTCATTCGAGCGTCTGACGCTGAGGTTCCGATGGGGCATCTGATGAAGCTCTACAGCGTTCGGTATTTTTCCAACACCTTTACTCCTCCCTATGACTGCGGAGACATCGCAAGAAGCTACCACCTCGGGGCACACATCTCGAACCAACGTGATGCCTTTGTTGCTACCTTTCTTGAGCGATTCACCGGCTTGCTCGCAATGTCTTTGCTCGGTGTTTGTTTTGTTTTGTTTGGAGCCGAGGTGACTGCCGGGCTTTCAACTGCGATTCTGTTGGTGGGCGCAGCTTGTTTTGTGCTTGCACTAGTTTGTTTTTCAAAACGGATCGGAGATTTTCTGTTCCGCTATACGGATGAAGTATTAGCAAAGTTTTCAACTCTTCCTTTGGTTGAAACAATGCGGGCAGGATTTGCAAAGCTCAATATCGGTTTGCAAG
>CAYGNZ010000171.1:0-4262 GCA_964351345.1 uncultured Bdellovibrionales bacterium
GGCCCATCTGCGCCTATCTTCGCTAGATTCACTGAACTATGAAACATGCCGTCAGGTGGCCCGTCGTAGCCACCATCTTCCTCGTATTGTTGATCGAATAGAGTTCTAAAACCGGAGAAGATTTCCAGATGACACGGCGATTGAGTTAGATTTGGTGCGCCAGTGTCTCCAACAAAAATGCTTACCCTTCTCGGACTCTCAAAAGTGCCTGAGAGGTTATCGTTTAGGTTAATCGAGAGTATTGGATTCTGCCAAAGCATCGAAACAAGGAAGTAAAGGAAGGTCCAAGTTACGATAGCAATGCCAGCAATACCTAAGCCGTATATTAAACGTTTGGCGTCCACTCATTCTTTTGTGAACAATTTTTAGATTACTGTGCGGTTTACTACAGAGGAAACGGGCCTCTAAAACTTCGGTTAAAAGTCCGCGAGATATAACGACAATACGGCCCTAACAATCAGAGTAACAAGCGCTAGACCAAAGAATCCTGCAGCGAGTTTGAATCTGCGTAGAACCAATGCAATCACAGAGAGAATAATTGAGGCAGTCAATATAACAGAACCCACAACCCCCTCATCCATCGGCAAAGCACTAACCGCACTCTCGACAAACTTTGGGTCGTAGCCAGAGTCAAGATCAACTAAAGGCGGTGCTGGCTCTACTTCTTGAGCGTTTGAAATATCGATGGAAGAAATTGATAGAAACACGTGTGCAAGTAGCAACGTTGCGAGCAAAATAAGAACTCGAACAGAGTGATTCACTACGTCCGCTTCATCTTTCTTGTTATCTATCAAACGAAATAGCTTTCAGCTGCTCTACCAGCTCACTCGCCGTCGAGAATCGATCGACTTTGTCCTTTGACATGGCTTTCATCAGCAGATCACTCAACGCGCTCGGACACTCCGGCCTCAGCTCAGAAGGTGGCGGAGGCATATGCTCCAAATTCTTCGTCATCGTTTCGAGAACTGTGTCACCAGCAAACGGCGACTTACCGACGACTAGCTCGTATCCATAAACCCCGAACCCGTAGATATCACCCTGAACATCATGGGCCCCCGACTCAAACGCCTCCGGAGGAGTCACGCTTAACTGAATTCGAGCTTCAAGCTTCTCAAGGACCGGAGAAAATCCCCCTTCGTCCATTGCAACAACGCCGATGATTTCAACTTCGTCGTCCTCAGACACACGAACCCCGTCGTCTCGAAGGTTCCACAGGGAATGTGAAGAGTGCAGCTCCTCAAGACTAGCCGCAAAACTAAGGAGAACAGAAAGTGCTCGCGAGATAACTACCGGAGCATCCTCATCAATAAACTGCGCCATATCGCGGCTCATAATTCCAGCCTAAGTCGGTCGAAGAGAAATAAAAAATAGTGGAGCGAACCAGGCTCCTAGACAAAATCCATCCCGATATTGCATCAATGTTCGCATATCGTTCACTTCATTGTTCTTTTCGATAAAGAAACACTTGCTGACCTCGAGGATGTCCCCATTCACCAATATAGTGGGGCTCCCAACCTTGTGACCGCCCAAAGACGGCCATTTGCTCGCTGGTATAGTGAAAGTTCATATGATCGTGAGAGCCTGTTGGATTCTCACATACTTCCTTCGCTTCAAAAAAAGTCGCGTAGAATTCCCCGCCGAGGTTCATTGCTGGAAGAAGTTTTTTTAGACAAAATTCAATTTCGTCTGCGACAAGGTGGGTAAAAAGAGACTGTGCAAGGGCAAAGTCCGCTTTCTTTGTGAAATGCTCAACCGCAAACTGACTAGAGATGACAAACTCTGGTTGATACTGAAGCGCTCGCTCTTCCCCAAGCTCTTGAAGTAAGCCTGCTTCAATTAAACTCTCCTCCTTCTCAATACCGAGGTAGTTTCCCGGCAGTAGATACGGTATGAAATGCACCCCTCCACGAAGACTTCCGCACGCGACATCAAGCAGCACGTGTTGAGGCAAAAGACCTCGTTGTTTTAAAAAAGCAAACTGAAGCGCTCCAATCTCTTCCCACTTTCCACCGACGTAGTCACGATGACCACCCTGGGCAATTCCCTCAGTTCCGTGCGCGAGTATCGGTTCTTGCTTCTTGCTCATTAGCAGCTGCCCCTAAAAAGGTTCCAAGTTCTTTTCTAAAGCTTACCTGACGTTACGTTCACGGGGCCAGGCCCTAATCGCGGTTATTCTCTTCACGGTCGTGACGGTTGCAGTGATGAGCGGCAGAGCTGAGCGGACCAAGTTCGACTTATTAATAACCAAGTAATGAATGGGCGGTAGCCGTAGAGCCGCTATTGGGGCCTGGCCCCAATAGTTCATGCCGCTAAGAAACCGAGTCGAAAAACTTACGCAGATATTCGAAATCAGGGTCTCCAAGTATGTCGACTTCGTTCTGTGTAGCGAGAGCGATTCGCTCTCGAGCCTTACGAAGTCGCGATAGCATTGGCCCGATTGACTTACTGTTGTAACTAACGAACTGCTTCAAGTCCGAAAGATTCACAGCCAATTTGTAACCTTGGTACCCGCTCGTAATCAATAATCCGTTGTCTTTAAGCTTCCCGATCACGCTTCGACCGATATTCTTATCATTAACTTTAAGCAAACCGAGGCCGTGTAAATTGACCACCAATTCCGGCGCCAACATGTACCTTTCTGGATCACCGTAAAGCACCTGAAATAACAGATACCTCGCGCACACGACTTGTTCCTGGACAAACTCATTAGTGTCGCCATCATTTTCGTCAATAAACAGTTGTGCGAGACCTACGCTGGTATCCGCAATAACTGGATCAAACTTTGAAGGCTCGAATGTTTGCAAGTCACTCGAATACGGCAATCGACGAGCCGGGAACTCCATGACCGGAATGAGATGGTCACGCTCTTGAAGCATAGCAATATATTCGTGGCGTTTAGGACTCAAAATGTCTTGGGAGTAACATCTTAACAGAGTGCCTGCGATAAAATCGGCGAGTTGCACTATTCGGTTATGTTTACTCGACGCGAAGCTAAACTGAGCGTACTGAAACAGATCGATAGGGTGCTTCCGATGAACGTATTTTACAAAGCCGTCCATGAAGTCCTTAGATCCGAGCTCGTCACGATGTAAACGTATTCGTGGAAACGTAGTGAACAGGGCTCGATGCACTATGTCGTTCAAATACTTATGGAACGACCCCGACCAGCGAAATCCTTCAGTCGTGAGTTCTCGTTTATCGACAACGAGTGCAAATATTTTAAAGTCCAGACCAAGAATGTCTCGAAGGATTTCTTGACGCCGTCTATCGTTATTACCGACGCTACTCGATTTGATCTCACCGCCGCTGAATTTAGCCTGAGCGATTGCTTCAACACCTTCATTCAGCGTTTCTTGAACACTTGCGTCGCAAAGAATGCAACTCACGACAAAGTGAGTGCTAACACCCTGCGGAACGGTGAAGTCGAGTCCGGCGTTACCAGATTCGTCAACATAGGCATGAAGAAACGAATCACCCAATACTTGCGGCAGCGGCATAACGTCCAGGCTCACCGGTCTGGGGCCAAGTAAGCTGTTCGAAATTGTTGAAGTACAGCACCGCCCCAGATCCGGTGCAGCCGTTTGTTATGCATCACCAACGATCTCCGTGAGGAACTTAATTCCATCTTCGACACGAGTCTTGATCGCATTCAATTGCGGAAGGTCGAAAATGCCGGCTGAACCATGCGTCCCATCATTGAAAACTCGGAAAAGCTGGACAATGTTTTCCATGTCATTTTCAACGAACTCTTCGAGAGAGTTTTCGTCCAAGCGTTGTCGCCTCAGGAAATACCGAATCTTAGAACGTCGGGTCGGCTTTCCACGATCCGTTGTCTCGCAGTCCGGTAGAAGTGCAAAGACGTCCGCATCCGGAGCCTTGATCTCAAGGATTCGTGTAATTATCTCTCTGGCGCTTGTGCAGAAATGACGAGCAGCGTCCGGATTCTCCGGATCGAGAGAATACACAGCACCTTTCCAGCGGTCGTTCAGATCGGGCGAAATTCTGCAAAGGTTATCAAGCAGCTCAGCGTCTTCCAGTTCTTCCACTGGTGTATCACCGGCATTTTGGTCACCAAGCAGACGATTGGTAACCACTAGACTATTTGCTGTTTCGCGCTCTGACAGGTCAAGAACACGATTGTAGCGAGAATCAAGTTGATGCGATTCTGCGTAATTTTCCATGCGTGCGTATGACTGGTGTAAAGCCTCGACAGAACTTTGGTATACGACGTATCGAGTGGTCATGGTTGCACGAGACTGCTG
>CAYGNZ010000171.1:4272-7238 GCA_964351345.1 uncultured Bdellovibrionales bacterium
GGTTGAGGCGTTGCAATTCGGTTCTTATACGCTGTCGATTTGCTCGAACGCGCGAGTTGTGAGCGCGTACTTCCTGATTGTACTTATTAACCGCGTTCTTGACTCCTTGGTTGTAGCGTCGAACCTCTTGGTTGTACTTATTTATGGCCTGCCGCTGCTTTTGTTGGGCCTGTCGGAGCTTGTTCCGGATTTGGGAGGACAAATTTCGTCGTGCCATGGCAATCTCGTTAGATGCTACGAGTGTACATCTACAGCTTAGGGTGCAAATCGGTTTCCAGGTTCACGTTTGATGCATAACGGTTTAGATGAGCGGCGGGCGAATATCCAACGCTCGGTAAATACCTTTCACGTATACCACAGGATTATCGGTCCCCCTAAAAAGTTTCCAGGTTCTTTTCTAAAGTTTACGTGACGTTTAGGGTATTTAAAATCAGCTTGAAAGTCGAATATTGTAAGGCTCCTAGCCTCCGGTTTTGTCTCATTCGCGCAACTTTCAACTCCAATTTTCGGATTTTAACTCGGCTTCCAGAGTAGATTTCAAGTCGAAATAAACCTGCACGATTGAATGACGAAAGTGTGACTGAAGTTTAAAAGAAACTGAAATTAGCCTTATTCGCAGGAAGTTAGCGAGCTACTTCTCAGTCAAAGCGTCGGATTTGAAATCGATAGTTTTGTGACCGCGATTATGAAAGGAACTTGGAACCTATTCCGAGGGGCCGATTGTTATGTCGCTCGGTTCGTTTTCTTTTTTCGTTGTCCTCGAACCATCTTGTCTCGCAAATTCGCGGCGTACTGACCGTAGTCTCTATTTTTCAAATTCTCTTTTGCTCCTACGATGTTAGCAAAATGTTTGTCGAAGTCTCTATTGAAAGTATCTCTCGATACTACTAAATCGTGCACCAATGCAGCGGTCTCAAGAAGTATTGTTTTCTTAAACCCAAGCGACAGAATATTCTCCTGCGCAAGGGCATTCATTTCCGCCTGCGCTACATCTGTTCCTTCAGCATTAAGCGGGTAAATCCACTGCCCATGAGCAAGTTTGTTGCGCAGCTGTACAACCGGTCGAATCTCGTTTTCAAGCAATGAGATCAGGGTCGTGAGGCGCGAATATGCGCTGTGACTAAGTGATTTTTCCGAAAGTTCAGCTTTTGGTATTTGGTAGTGCTTTCGAAATGACATCTCTACAACTCGCGTCCATCGATCGAGAATCGGATCTGACTTGGGAATTACCTCAAGGTCCGATTGGACGAACGCTGGCTCCTCTAGTAAAAGTTTTTCCAACCGAACCTCTGCCCAAGCCGCTAAAAGAAACGCGCAGAGGCGCTCATAGGAAGAGACTTTAGGTTTGTCGTCGCGCCTAATTGAATCACGGAGCGATGCCCGAGCATGATCGATCGCATGATCCAGCGCTCTCAGATTAGCGACTTGGAAACGATAGAGCTTCTCTCGAGATTTTGCAGCCATTGAAAACTTTTAGTTCTTTGTTCAGCCCTTAGAACCCTCCTCCAGAAGGACTCTAAGGGCCGGGAATCGAACCCAGCTAGACTCCCACCGAAGTGGGTGTGTTTCCATTACACCATCCTTCCGATATGGCATGCGGTCGAAGACATTATAGGTAGCGGCAAGATGTCCAGGCCCACCGGGCTGGGGCCAAGTAAGCCATTCGAATTAGTCAAAATGTAGCACGGCCCCAGATCCGGTGCAGCCGATAGTTATACGGCCAAGAATACTTCACTTCATACGTTTTGCGATCTCACTCAGTATCCAAAGGCACCGTCTCACACGATATCGTATGGATTGGGTTTGTAAATCCTGGCTCAACCTTAATCACTAATCCGACTTCTCCTTGCTGCGCGTTCGGCTCCAGTAGCCGGTCGGTGTCGACAGACATTTTAGTAATCAATTTATCGTCTTCGAGAAGGACGTAGAACGGTTCTTCATCGGGAGTTGGAGTTACTGCATCTGGAAGCTCTTCCGCCCCGGGCATCCGCAAGCTGTCGATCAGAGTTTTCACCCGGTTATCGATATCTCCGCCGCGACCTAGAAGATTCCCAGGACTAGCTGGCCGAAGAAGCAATATCTCAACAGACGCGATCATCGAAAGTCCGGTTTTAATAAATGGGACAAAGTCGTACGGTCCGACGCTTCGCTTGCTGCCCGGCCATCGGCTATCGCTGTATTCCTTCGGCTTCGAATAAGCATCGACATACTTAAACGGCTCTAGACGAGACAGCATCTTTAGCTGCCTATGAAAATGACAGCGCAAGTGATGGATATTCTTTTTCTTGTTTCGGGAGCTTCTCGACTTAAGTTCTCCGGAATATGTGAGGCGAAACTGAATCATGATCTCATCGTATGGAAGGAGGCGAAAAAGAGCCGTATACCGTTCAGGCTCACCGCTCTGGGGCCAAGAGAGCCGTTCAAATTAGCTAGAGTGTATCACGGCCCCCGATCCGGTGCAGCCGATTGTTATCCGCTTCTAGATCTCATCTGAGTGCGTGCTTCGGTAATTCCTTCATCGAGGCTCAAAAGAATGGAAGGTCCGACATCTAATACCCAAGACGCTGCACTCTTAGACACGGTGGCCCCGTGAGCTGCTTGATTTCCAAGTGCAACAAGTTCCGCCAGGCCAGAAGCGGTTTGCGAGTTGAACATCTCGTGGGTAATCAATTCGCGAATAATACCGGAAAGCGATTTGCGTTCGGTGCTCAGTCCGAGAATCTCCGCAAGCGTACGTAATCTCTTCTCAATCTCGATTCTAAAACCGACCAGCGCTAAATTGGGATCTTGTGATGCAACCGCGCGAAGGCTTTCGAAGGGATCTGACTCAGTCTCAGAAGTCGTCGGGGGTTCAGTCTTGCGGAGCTCGAGATGTGCAACCGGAAGCCTCACCACGTGGCTCTGAGAAGTAACTTTGGACGTCGCGGACTTCGTCTCTGGGAGATCAATCTTTAGTAACCCTGGTA
>CAYGNZ010000172.1:0-330 GCA_964351345.1 uncultured Bdellovibrionales bacterium
CTACGACGAAGATAAAACTAGTGCTTCTCTTCGAGCCTGAGCCGCTTTCTTTTTTCATCAGCTCAACAAGAATTTTTGAAAAATCGCTAAAGGAATATGTGTTATTTTTTTCCCAAGGGAGAAATCTACTCTTCTCAATCACCTTGGCGTTGAGCGGATCAATTTCAACACGCCGTCGTGCAAAGCAAATAATAAATCCCGGTGTGCCAAACAGCAGCGCAAACACCGGCACAATTATCAGACCGGGAATGGCTGAAATCCATTCATCAAGTGTCGCGGGTGTGCTGATGTATTCATAGAGCGCTGAACACCAATGGTAGACAAAATAAA
>CAYGNZ010000172.1:340-7228 GCA_964351345.1 uncultured Bdellovibrionales bacterium
CCCGCTCCGACAAAAGGCAAACCCAGCATCCTTAACAAGATGCCGCCGTCTTCTTTAATAAGAAATCTTCCGTCCGAGGTATGTTCAGTTTCGACTGACATAGCTCCTGGATACAACATCTCGATCGCTTAAGGCAAAGGGAGTTTCATCCGGCGATGAGCACCGCTCACTTGATACATGAGGGACGGCGGAATTCTGAATTGTTCGCAATTAAAGCGAGTAGTTGAGAATCCCCGTCCGTGATCAATGAAACGAACAAAAGATTTCCCGTACACACTGCTCCCTGCCGAGGATTCATCAAGAGCATCCCCGTATCTACATTTATTCGCGGGAGACTGCTACTTCCTCAGCTTTTGTCGGTAAGACTTCCGTGAGCGAGAAAGCATCAATCTGTGCACCGATAGCATCTGCAAACGTGCGCAGAGAGCACGAGACCTCCTCGAGGTATACTCCTTGGGTATCATCCTCATTCCCCTCATACTGCAGGAACGAAAGACGCCCGAGGTGGTGCTCCAGCTGGCCCGAATAAAGGCCTGCCCGACGCCAACCACCAAGCAGCTCAATAACGTTGAGCTTACCCAGTATCAAATATCCCTCGTCGAGAGAAACCTGTAGCCCTTCAGCCTCTAACGCCGAGGAAAAAAGCTCTGCGTTACTCAGCGCTTCTCTCATCGCGATCAGCGCAAGTTGGGAACTGTCCATAGTCTCCACTACCAACCTCCTAAAAAACTCGAAAAAACCGGGTTCTCAGCATTCCGCCTATAGGAACGACGGCGGGAGACTAACGCAGCAAGGCGTCGCATCACAACGGCTGCATGGTTAGAAATTTGTTAATTTTTCTTCAGAACAGTGTGTGCGACGTTGAGAAGTTACCTACACTACATTGCGCTATCGCTTTCTGCGTCAACAATTTCTTCGGTTGCTTCAATCTTTTCCTCATCGACTGCTCGCTCAGCGTCTGCGATTTTTTCTGTTTGCTCCACTTTTAGATCATCCACCTTAGACTTCGCTTCGGCCAGCTCTTCTGTCGCCTCTATCTTGGCCTCTTCCTTGTCTTTTCCTGGAGTCGCCTCACTAACCTCCTCACCAAGTTCCTTCTTTACTTCGGTGACCTCTTTGATTTCCTTTTTGATTTCTTTTTTTGTCGCCTGCTCCACCTCACGGACTTCTTTCTTTGCCGCCTGGATCTCCTGCTGAGCCTCTTTCTTCTCCGCCATCACCTTTGCACGATCTTCTGCTGTGGGAGCAGAATCTGCAGCAGCGACTTCAGCGGTAAACGCTAGGCAAAGAGCTAAGGGTAAAAGGGATTTGCTTAGTGGTTTCATGTTTCTTTTCCTCCTCTGTTGGATGCTGTTTCTAGACTTGATCGTAGGACTAGGCTGCTTGAATATCTCGCACCCGATCGCTGGTAGAAGACTTCTTCTTCGACGAACTCTTTGATTTCGCAATAGGCTCTGTTGAATCGTTTTGGGTAAAAGCGGCTGCCCCCAGGGCTGCCAAAATCGCGGCAGGTAGTCCGAGAATCGATACTGCACGCAGCCCCAAATATGAGAGTCCGAGCGTGGACAGTAGCTGTTTGCTGTCTGTGTCAGTGGCGGACCACTTTTCTTCAATATCTTCGATAGCATCACCCAGTCGGTATTCTGGGCTTTTGAGTTTTTCCACAGAGCTCTCAATGTCAGCACGAATTGTGGACGAGGCTTCTTTGAGGGAAAGAATGTCACGCTCAAGTCTATCTCGGCGCTCTTTCCCTGACTTAGGGTCTAATAAGTACATTGCTCCCGCACCGCTTCCAAGCAGTAGTAAGGTCTTGATTCCGACTCGAGGGATGAGTGCCATGGTATCTCCGTGATTAGACAGGGTATTCAGACTGTAACATTAGGGATTATTGATTAGTTTAGAGATCTTGTCCCTGATTCAGATCAGGTAGAGCGTTTTCTTTGTCACGGGTCTAGCATGGGAGCCTAAACGCTCTCAGAGAACCTCAGCGAGACGAATTTATGGACCCCTTTTGAGCGCTCTCTAATCTTATACTGTGGCGTTTTATCTTCACGGTTTAAGTGACTCGAAGTTACGCGTTAAGGAATGCCGACGGATTAAAAGAGCTTGCTCGGATAGAACAAATCTATGGCTGATGTAGTCATTGCAAACGTAACGAAGGCGGCCGTGGTTCTGATGAGTCTCGGTAAGGATCTTGCCGCCGAGGTTATGAAGCATCTCACAGAATCAGAGGTGAAAAAGCTAAGCCGCGCCTTTATGAGCGTGAGTGAGGTTGAACGTGATTTACAACGCAGCATTGCAGCGCAGTTTCAAACGATGCTTCGTGCTTCAAACTCAGTGGTAGTCGATGGCCAAGATTTTGCTAAAGAAGTTATCGGTGCTGCCTTCGGCACTGATACGGGCGACTCATTGCTTGAATACGTCACCGGCAGTCGGAAAGAACCCCTTTCCACGCTAATCGCAGATATTCCGCAAAACATCGTGGACAACTTTATTCAATCCGAGCACCCACAAACTATTGCGTTTTTGATGACTAAAATGGGTGCTGAGCTAGCTTCTGAGCTTTTGACTAAAATGCCCGAAGAAATGCAAACAGATGTTCTGATTAGAGTCTCCCAGCTTGATCATGTGAAAGCCGAAGTGGTTGATGAGGTTCGCGAGGTGCTTCGCAGCCAACTCCGAGGAGTGAGCATGGGCGAAGAGGAGGAGGTCGGTGGACCAAAGGCATCGGCTGATATTCTCAACTTCATTGATCGCGGCAATGAGGAACGCATCATCACTGAGATTGAAGAAATCTACCCGGAGCTTGCCGAAGAGATCCGCAATCTGATGTTTACCTTCGAGGATATCGGCAAAATTGATGACCGTAGTATTCAAACCATTCTCAAAGAAGTTCCGCGAGATCAGCTCGTCCTGGCACTGAAAACCGCCAGTGAGGATCTTAAAGATCTTCTCTTTCGCAACATCTCCCAGCGTGCCGCTGAAATGCTCAAAGACGACCTCGACACCTTGGGACCAACACCTCTGAAAGATGTTGAAAAGGCGCAACAAGGAATCGTTGATGTGGTTCGCCGCCTAGAGGCAGAGGGCAAGATCACGGTTGCAACCGGCTCTGAAGACGTGCTGGTGTAAGTCACGAAAATTTCGCCTAGCGTTACAGCGTGCAAACAGTGGTAAAAAAGATACGGCTGCCCAAGTCGAAACTTGAGCAGCCGTAGAACATCTTTATGCGACTACGATGCCAGCCGCATAAACGTATGAGCGAGCACTCGCACGCCATCAGCGATTTCTGCAGTCTCCGTGAATTCTTCAGGACGATGCGAATGCCCGTCTTTTGACGGGATAAAAATCATCGCCGTTCGAGTCTTGAGTGCCATAAACGAAGTGTCATGATACGCAAAGCTATGCAGCCGCTCGGCGCTAATCCCCAACTCCGCCGTCACCTCCGAAATGACTTGGAGAATTTCAGGGTCTGAAATCGCTGCCGGGTCTTGATTGAGCACGTCGATTTCAACGGAAGCACCAAAACTACTCGCACAGCTTTGAGCAAGCTCTTGCAGTTGAGCGAGAACGGAGTCCCGATTCGCGGTATCACAATCACGAAGGTCAAGACTAAGCTTCACTTCCGACGGAATGCTATTTGTCGCAGAGGGATGGACGTCAAACTTGCCGACCGTGCCAACGATATCCTTGCTTCCATCAGCTATCACTACTTCTCTCATTGTATGCGCAAACGCGCAGGCCGCGGCCATTGCATCCGCCTTGCGGTCACTCATGGCGACCGCTCCCGCATGTCCACCCTCACCTTTGAAGGTTATATAGGAGGTGGATGAAGCGGAGATGCCGGTCACAATACCGATACGCTTGCCCAGCCTCTCTAAACGGGGCCCTTGCTCGATATGGAGTTCGACCCAAGAGTCTATTTCGCCGGAGGAGAGGACGGATGATTCGATTGGGCCAGTAAAGCCATACTCAGCGCGAGCCTGATCAAAGGAACGTCTTCCGCTCTCATCAACCAAGCTAGCGGCAGCGGCCGGATCGAGAAATCCCCCCATTATCCGACTCGGTAAACAGCCAACACTGAACACGGTCGGCTCCTCTGCAAAGTCGTACACCTCAATCGCACGCCGACCTTTGAAGCCCGCGCGTTTGAGCGCGAAGATCGCCTCGTAGGCACCGAGCACACCAACCGTACCGTCAAATCGGCCAGCATGGGGAATCGCGTCGATATGAGAGCCGCTTGCAACAGGCGCAAGACTGGGAACGCACCCCTCGGGTTCGTATCTCGCGATGAGCACGCCAATGGAGTTCTCCCTCCACGAAATTCCTTCCGCATCGAGTAAGCGTTTTAGGAAATCTCGTCCGGCAGCATGTTCTGGAGAGAACACCCTGCGAGTAACCGCTCGCTCGTCTCGGGTTGGCTCACTGTGTTGAGCAAGCTCTAAAAGCCAGTGCTCAAGTCTATCTGCCGAAATCTCTAGATTCGGGAGGGACATACCTACCTCGTGGTTGGAGTAAAAAGAACCGTAATTCCACTGCCTGCCGCCACAAACAACTGAAGCGGCAAACCTGAATTCAACTACTCCTATGACCCTGAGAGATATGAGAGCCCTTGTCTTAGCACAGGCTTTGGCAGAGTGAAATTGTGTCCAATTGAGTGTCGCTAACGAAGTGCTAACTGAAAAATCGCGCGGTGCTAGCGCTTCTATGCTCCGCTCAGAATGATGCCAAAGGTAAAGGGAAGATGACTGCGGATTGCGTATCTCTGTTTTTGAAAACAAGAGAGATGCGTAATCCTAGAACCTTGTTTAATTGAGGAGCAGTGATGATTGATTTGTCAGTCGCTCCAAGCGTCGCTGAGCTTCGCTTGGAACCGAGAGCAACAATGTCTTGGCTCTTGGCAAGTGTGGAGCGTGAGGAGGAGGAGAAAAAAGAAGCGAGAATTGCTTTTGCTGAAACCTTACTTAGTGACTGCTTCCGTCTCCACCCAAACACCTCAGCACAGCGTTGCCGACTACTTATCGAAGCATATGCCGAGGTAAGTGCATGGATCGCGGATGTTCGCACCTGGAGGCATTTAGGTGCAGGAGCCGATGAATTTTTCGAGCGCGTCAGGACCACACTCGCTCATATCGGCAATCGCATCGACGAGCATCGTCAGCAGCTCAGGGAAACAGAAGATCTCATTGCTTGAGGATGAAGCAAACTCAATGGTTTTGCTTTGTTCCTCTGCCGACCTTTGGCGGCAGAGGAACCCATGGCCAGCGTTTTATTCTTTGGCATCGCTCCAAGTTTAACTCTCGTATGACTCTCCCTTTATCTCACTTCAGGCAGCCACACGAGGCCATTGGCAGTTTGTTCTATCCATGGTGTGAACTTTTCTGCCAAACCTCCGGTCCGTAATAGATAGGAGAGCGCGGTATTGAACACGGTCACTAACTCAGGCCAGTCAGGTCGTATGGAAAAAACCGTGTCTTGGACTTTAAGCAGGCTCTCGGAATCGAGAAACGCGCTTAACACTTCCTCTGGGTATTGCTTTTGAATAGCGAGCGCATTTGCAGAATTACAGAGCATCACGTGAGCACCTTTTGCCACACTGCTCAAGGTGATTCGTTCGTAGCATTCTGTAAGAGAATCACAAACTATCAATTCACTATCACTTCGCTTTAGCCTAGTGGAAGCAAATAGATGAGCCGTCTGATCTCGAACCACGGTGATTACATAGGGTCTACTCAGCAAATCCTCGATAGTACGGGGAGGATCAAGCTGCGGTAAATAGCTTGAG
This sequence comes from uncultured Bdellovibrionales bacterium, assembly GCA_964351345.1. Taxonomy (GTDB): domain Bacteria; phylum Bdellovibrionota_C; class UBA2361; order SZUA-149; family SZUA-149; genus SZUA-149. The sequence continues at coordinate 6,126 of CAYGNZ010000172.1, forward strand.
GGTCGTTTTCTGATTAGAGCAGAAACGCCAATCTGACAGAACGGCATCGTAAAGGTCCCCGCGGAGGAGTATGGGCCATCGCCGAGCGGACCGAAGATATCGAGATCTCCACTTTCAAAACGAACCCCCAGGTCGGCGAAATCAACTAACTCAATACTGATCCGGCACTGCAAAGCAATTGAAAGCTGTTCGCAAAATGCATTCAGTGGCTCAATAAAATTATCCGTCGTTTGTTTATCGGGGTTTTTGAAAAGCCAAGGATCGTTCTTATTAATGCCGAGGCGGAGTGGTCGACCCCGCGTCAGTTCCGCAATCGTTTTCGGTCTTGTCTCCTCTTTGACGATTGTTCGGATCGCGTCGGTGAAACCAGACATATCCAGCTTTACACTGAGCAGACCCGGATCACTTTCCCCTCTCGGCGCCAAACTGAGATTGCGCTCAAGTGGCCAGGGCTCATCGAGCTCCGCCGCCGCAAAAAGTCGCTCTGGAGAGCTCATATTGAAATTTAAGGCCAAAAGAATCAGAACGGGGCGACCCGGCACTCTACCGTAGCGTGAAATTTGACTTAGATACGAAGCAGAGACACCGCAGAGGCGTCCTAATTCATCCAGACCCTCAGCATGAGTTTTTCGCCATTTCCCTAACTCGTTGTTGAATAGAGTTTTGAGCTCCGCAGATCCTTTGAATCGCTCTTCTGACATCTCAGGTGTACCTCTCAGCCCTAAATTGTGCCTTCTAATTCCAGTCGGACGTTTTCATAGAAATGATAAAATACGTAAAATTGCTATATAATACAACTTAAGCGAAACACATTTACACTTTATCTCGTTTCTTCGCACTTTTAGGTGTCAAAAGGCGATATAATCGCACCTATAGCAGACAAGATAAACCTCTTCCATTACTCATGTGCACAAAGGGGCTTGAATATGCCCTCTCTCCCGATTAAGAATTGGCCATACAAGCTCGTTCTTGCCTCACCGCTCTCTTCAATAAGACGTAATTTCAGAAACTCCAATTTGGGTAAGCGATCTATCTTAAAAGGTTTGATCAGGTAGAGCAGTCGGCTCGGAGCCGCAACGCTTCCCGTAAGGATCTAGTAAAGC
>CAYGNZ010000173.1:0-7162 GCA_964351345.1 uncultured Bdellovibrionales bacterium
CTTCGTCATTCTTTAATCGTTCGAATACCGCATACATTCCTTCCCGCGGTAATTGGTAGTGCAGACCGTATTCCTTCCATGCAAGCGGGGGTAACTCCCTAAGCTGGGAGCCAAAACTTTCTTCAATCGCGGCTTTTAGTCGTTGCTGCTGCGGGGGTATTTGATCACTCATTATTCCAGGGGGATACCATCTACATCTCTCTGCACTAACAAAAACTTTTGCTGACTCGAAATCACGAGAATTCTAAGTTCTGCACCAATGCGGGGGGACATTTCTAATTTTTAGACAAAACTGTGCGACTTCCGGCTCGGGGCCAATCGTCGAGCTGACTATATCTACAAAGTCTTGTCCTGTGAAAGTCCTAAACAAAATTGTTCAAAAATCATTAATTCAGTACGTAACTGCGTTTTATCGTAAAACTCCAACACAATGATCTGAAGCTTGATTTAGAAGGCAATTACTTTGAATATGTGGATATGCACAGTGGTAAGACCAGAACTATCTGCTTTACTTACTACCAATTGCATCTTTTTTTAGAAAAAGGATTTACACAGAGCTTTGGCGCCCAACAAGCTCTTTCAACAAGGGAGGATAATATTTATGCCGTCATTTGATGTAGTTTCTGAAGTCGACATGCAGGAAGTCGATAACGCTGTGAATCAAGCGAAGAAAGAGATTCAAACTCGTTACGACTTCCGCGGCAGCAATTCAAAACTCGAGCTCGAAGACAACACCCTCACTCTTCATGCCGAGGATTCGATGAAACTCAAGGCGATGACACAAATCCTGAGTGAAAAAATGGCGAAACGAGGTATTGGTCTCAAAAGTCTAAAATTCTCCGATCCAGAGAAAGCGGGAGGAGACACACTTCGCCAAAAGGTGGAGATTCTCCAAGGGATAAAAACCGAAGACGGTAAAAAAATTGTCAAATTGATCAAAGATCAGAAACTCAAGAAAGTTCAGGCTCAGATTCAGCAAGAGCAAGTACGAGTAACTGGACCAAAGCGAGATGACCTGCAAAATGTCATCAGTTTACTCAAGGAAAAAATCGACCTTGAGCTGCAATTTACCAATTTCCGCGACTAGGCGTCTTTACACATTGCAGTAGTTGAGGATCGCGCTAAGCAAACAGGGAGAGACGGGGTTGAAGGACGCTTAGGCTGGAGCAAGGCGAGTCGTATTAGCCAACTCGCTCCATGACTGCCTTCACCACAAGTGGCCAAGCAATCGTCGCATCGCAATGAACCTCAGCGAAACGCCCCCCTTCGCTTTGGGGAACGAACTTACCCCAACTCACTCCCTCGGAATAACTACATCCACTCAAACCACCCCAATGGGCTGGTTCAGGGCAAATACGCACCGCATACAAAAATCTTTTTTGTGCATGCTCAGCCTCTCCGGTTCGGCGAGAAATGAGATCGAGATAAGGACCTACTTGCTGCGCCCAGTTTCGCGGCACACCGCCGCCAATCGTAAACACGGCAACTTTTTTCGCCTCATCGATGCGCCTGGTATAGTCTTCAAGGTCTAGAAATGGATCAAACGCCAGGGCTTTGTTTGCTCGAGAATACAGGGCAAAATCAAGCGCCAGCTCACTATCAGTAAAGGCGGGAATATAGACAGGAACGTTTTTTTGGAAACAGGATTTAAGCAAAGCGCGAGAGTCTTTCTCAACATTGTTCTCCAACCAGGCACCGAGCGCCTTACAAAAACTATGACTACTCACGGCCATTTGACCGGCTCGTTCTTGGAGCTCAACGCTGTTTGCCGAAAGTATTTCACGAATGATCTCCTCAATCTGATCGAGATTCTCCTCAAGCTCCAGTGTGTCGTAGACCCGGTTGTAGCCTTTTTCGAACAGCTCCTCATCGTCCATCGAGGGGTCGTACTTAAAATGCGTTCGCCCGGAGGTTTCAACGAATCCGTGACACATCAAGGCACCTGTTGAGACCACGGCCTGAACCCAACCTCGATCAACCATTTCAGCAGCGACAAGGCCCATTTTCGCAATGGTCATCGCACCTGAAAGAGTCAATACGGTGAAACATTCCGGGTCCTTCACCATCTGTTCCAGCACCTCTGCGGCTTCACCAAGAGCTCTACCGCCAAACGCAGTGTGAGACATCTGGCGTAAGAGCTGATCAAAACTATTAATGCTATTGAGATCAAGTGGCTGAACCGGGACCAAACCCTTCCCGTCGCCAAAACATTTTCGGTTACGTTTTTCCATGTACAGTCTTTTTAGAAACAGCCGTCAATTCGGCTAGTCGTGAAAACTCTCACTAGGGGGCGTCAGAGCCACGAGAACTTGAGCGAGTACTACCATTCGGGCTAGGTGGAACTGCGGCTTCATCCTCGGGAAACTCATCGTCGTCACCTTGCGCAAGCAGCCAAAAAGTAATTGCCGCTATTGAAGCGAGCAACAGGAGGGGCACGAGAATTGCCCGAAACCAGGTGAGCGCAATACCCACAACGAGCCCAACAAGAAATGCCCCGGTGGGATTTGACTCAATCTTGGATTTTGAGTCACTGAGTATCCCATTAAACTTATTTTCTAATTGTGTTCTCTTCATTGCGATCCCAAATGTTAGTCTTGCCAGCTCTTCGTGTGCTCTCAATCCAGTTGCGCTGAAATTCTTGCTCGTCAGAGTACAAGCAGTGCTCCTGGAAAACTCAACTTCTGGATAAAGTCGAGCAGATACTGTAACTAAACTCCAGATTGCTGCAAACTTCTTCGGCAGAGACTGAGCATGAACCTCGAGTCGGAGACTGATCTTCAGCGCTAGCTTGACTGTAGGGTATAGCAAATGCCTTAGGAAATGTCCGAATGATGAGCATAGGGGGTATCCTAGGGCCCAAAGACGATTTCCGATTGTTCTACAGAGAAAAGTTCGCCAAACAGTAAGAAAGGGAGTTGAAGTTGAGCGAGAGCAAATACGAATCACTTGGTGTATCGGCAAGCAAGAGCGGGCTACACTCGGTATTAAAGAGCGCGGGCGTGGAAGATAGCCTTGGTCTATTTGCCAAAGTCACCCCGGACCTCGCGGGGGACCCTGACTACTACTCCGTGGTTCACTGTGACGGCGCCGGCACTAAGACCATCGTTCCCTATCTTTACTACAAAGCCTGCGGCGACCCCTCTCTTTTCGCGCATCTAGCCCAGGATGCCCTCGTGATGAATTTAGACGATATTTACTGCATCGGTGCTCCTCAGCACCTCGTTCTGGCCAACGCAATTGCCAGAAACGCGCGGCTGATTGACGATGTTGCCCTGGAGCAAATCATTACCTCGTACCGCGACCTCGTCGCTTCGCTCAGAGCTCTTGGCGTGCCCTTGGAGATGAGCGGTGGTGAAACCGCAGACTGTGGCGATGTGGTTCGAACGCTGATTGTGGATGCGGTCATCTCTGGAAGAATCAAGAAAAGCGACATCATTGACGCCAATCGTATTACCAGCGGTGATGTAATCGTCGGTTTTAGCAGCACGGGAAAGGCGAGTTACGAATCGAAAGAGAATTCCGGTATCGGGTCAAATGGACTGACCCTTGCCCGGCATACGCTCCTCAGCTCGAAAAACGTTGAGCAGCACCCAGAAATAGTTGATCCGGCCACGAGTAAGGAGCTTGCCTACCACGGACCTTACGTGGTGCAAGACACACCAGATGAACTCTCGGGACTTAGTATTGGAGAAGCGCTCTCCTCGCCTACTCGGACCTATGCACCAGTGTTGCAAAAGCTTTTTGCAGAACTTGGCACGAATGTTCACGGGGTGATTCACCTCACCGGTGGAGGCCAGACCAAAATGCTACGTTTTGGCCAGGGTAATCGCTTTGTCAAAGATGATCTTTTCCCTACCCCAGCTCTCTTTGGGCTGATTCAGAAGCATGGTCAGGTTGATTGGAAGGAGATGTATCAAGTGTTCAATATGGGCCATCGGCTAGAGGTGTATCTACCCGAGCAAGACGCTCAGAAGGCGATCTCTATCGCAGAGCATTTCTCAATTGATGCCAAAGTGGTGGGCAGAGTGGAGCAAAATCCAAATTCTGGAACGGAAAACGAACTTTTACTGACAACGAGCAATGGTGAATTCCATTATTCACTCTGAGCGCAAAGCTTGCGTTGCATAGTTTTGCCTGAGTCAAGCGGAACACAATTCCCCCTGTTTACCATTCAGTTTACTTAGCCTCTGCAACTCCTGAGACAAATTAGGCTTTCTCTCGCCTGAGCTTGTTTGCCTTATGGAATTGGTGTAGTATTGCCAGCTTACGATTTGAGCGGCTACTTTTCCGGTATCCTTGCACTTTTTGCTCAATCTTAGCCCAACGAAATAAGACGAAGGCGCGTCGATGAAAATTTCAGGATCTCAAGCCCTTTGGCATTCGCTGATTCGCGAAGGCGTTGATACGGTATTCGGTTACCCCGGAGGGGCGATTATGCCGGTCTACGACGCCCTGTACGATTTCCGAGATTCGGTTCGCCACATTCTCGTCCGACACGAACAAGGTGCCTCTCACGCAGCACAAGGTTACGCACGAGTTACTGGACGAGCTGGAGTCGCTCTCGCCACCTCAGGACCAGGCGCAACAAACCTCGTCACTGGCATAGCTGATGCCCTCATGGATTCAGTTCCCCTAGTCTGTATTACCGGACAAGTCTTTAAAGACCTTCTTGGCACCGATGCGTTTCAGGAAACAGACGTCATTGGAGTCACGATTCCAATCACGAAGTGGAACTATCAGATAACTACCGCCGAAGAGATACCTGAAATAATCGCCAAGGCATTCTATATCGCCCAAAACGGACGTCCGGGACCTGTGGTTGTCGATATTACCAAGAATGCCCAAATAGAAGAGTTAGAATATAAGCCTGCTACAGTTTCAACGCTGCGTAATTTTAATCCAAAACCAAAGATCAACGAGACTGCAATAGAGAAAGCTGCTGAAGTAATCAACAGCGCCGAGCGTCCTCTAATCCTTTGTGGGCACGGCGTGCTCATTTCTGGTTGCGAAGAGGAGCTTAAGAAGCTTTCCCTTGAGGCCAGCATTCCGATTGCAAGCACGCTTCATGGATTAAGTGCCATACCCACGAGTTTCGAGAATTACGTCGGCATGCTTGGAATGCACGGGCACTACGGACCGAACCTATTAACCAACGAAGCTGACGTGATTATCGCAGTCGGAATGAGATTTGACGACCGCGTTACCGGTAAGCTCTCATCCTATGCAACAAAAGCAACGATTGTTCACATCGAAATCGATGCTGCAGAAATTCACAAGAACATCTACGCCACTGTTGCAATTAATGCCGATGCAAAAGAGGCGCTTGAAACCCTTCTGCCGCAGATCAAGAAGAATGAACACCCAGAGTGGTTTGCTCGTTTCAGTGAGTGTGCTGAACTTGAGTTTGAAAAAGTCATCAAGAACGAGATTCATCCCGAGTCTGGTAAAATTAAGATGGCAGAGGTAATCCATCAGCTTTCGGAAAAAACCTCAGGAAAGGCGGTCGTCGTTGGTGATGTCGGACAACATCAAATGATTGCTGCGCGCTACTACCATTACGAATTGCCGCATAGTTGGATTACCTCGGGTGGCCTAGGGACCATGGGCTTTGCGCTTCCTGCTGCAATGGGGGCCAAAGTAGGAGCAGAGGATAGAACCGTTGTCGCAATTATTGGAGATGGCTGTTTCCAAATGACCCTGCAAGAACTCGGCACAATCGCTCAAGAAAAACTTCCGGTAAAAGCGATTATTTTAAATAACAACTTCCTTGGCATGGTTCGTCAGTGGCAGGAGCTGTTTTTCGAGAAACGCTATTCGTTTGTTGAAATGGTGAATCCCGATTTTGTCGCTATCACCAAAGGCTTCGGCATACCTGCCGAGCGTGTTTCTGAGAGAGAGGAGTTATCAGAAGCGCTCTCAAGAATGCTTGATACGGAAGGCCCGTATCTGCTTGAGGTGATGGTTGAAAAAGAGGGAAATGTGTTTCCTATGGTTGAGTCGGGTGCCTCCGTCTCCGATATCCGATTGGAGTAAGTCGTGGAGCGATTCTATACAATATCAGCGTTTACCGAGAATCACCCTGGGGTATTACACCGCCTCACCTCAGTGCTGACCCGGCGACAGGTCAATATCGAGAGTCTCACTGTTTCAGAAACTGAGACCAAAGGCATTTCTCGTTTCACTATCGTGCTTCATGTTGAGCCAGAGTTAATGCGAAAAATCGCCAAGGCGATAAATCGGGTTATTGAAGTTGTTGCGGTTACCATTAGTGAAAACGAAGATTTACTCTTTAAAGAAATTGCGTTCTACCGCACCGCCGCAGAAACTTCAGACGCGCGACTAGAAATCGAGGAACACGCCCAACGTTACGGAGCGGTCATCACCTTCGCCGATGACGACAGCCTTGTGGTTGAGAAAACGGGTTCGGAGGACGAAATTAACTCGCTCTACAAGCTTCTCGAGCCCTTCGGTATCAAAGAATTCGTCAGATCAGGACGAATCGCGATTCGCAAGGACTCAAAAACCCATCGCGTTCTTTTCGAGTAAGGCGCGCAGCTCCCCCACTCTATGTGTTCGTTGCTCCCCAAACCTCTTACGCACACAACGTCTTCGGCTTGGTCCTAACCCATGTATCATCTTGTTGATTTCAAAACGAAAAAGAAGGTCAAACCCAAGAATATGGTGTTTACGGGTAAGGATTCACCATGGGAAGTGGTCATGGATCCAAACCATATCCACTCTCGAATTAATCTCGACTTTCTTCGGAATTCGCCACCACATATGGCGAAATATCTTCCGTTCATGCCGATTGCGAATTACAAAGATTTTGTCTCCCTGGGTGAGGGTGGAACGCCTTTAATTAAGAGTGCAATCCTTGGACCCGAACTTGGTATTGAGCTTTTCTACAAGTTGGAAAATCAAAACCCCACCGGAAGCTTTAAAGATCGGGGCTCTGCTGCTGAAATAACCGTCGCGAAAGAACTGGGTGCCACTGGCATCGCCGTAGCCTCAACAGGCAACATGGCGGCAAGTTGTTCCTGTTATGCGGCGGCAGCCCAAATCCCTTGTTTCGTCTTCGTTCCCGAAGACACCCCACAGAGCAAACTCGCCCAGGTGATTGCCTACGGCGGTCGAATTGTGCAGGTAAAGGGCAGCTATGGTG
>CAYGNZ010000174.1:0-7149 GCA_964351345.1 uncultured Bdellovibrionales bacterium
TTCTTCGTTTACTACACCACTGCCGCTTGCCCAGGAGATAAGCCAATTATAGGGGCTCGTCTCGATCGCATCCAAAAGATCATCTTCATCAAGTGCTGCATTCCCTTCAATTCGAACCTTGCGGATGACTTTTTCGATTCCCTCGTCAATACGAAATACCGCATCGACTTGATTCTGACCGACTTCGTTGACCTCATACTCTACTTTCGTTCCGTAGAAGCCCTGAGTTTGGTAATACTTTTTTACCTCCTCAACACCCGCCGAAAGCTTTTTTCGGTCTAAAAAGCGTCGTGCCGAAATACTGAGTTTCTCACGAATAGTATCTTCATCGACTTCATCATTACCCTCAATGACGATCTCTCGAATCGCTGGCCGTTCAACCCCAAGGAAAATCAGCACAGGACCCGACGCCGTTGGCGAAAGCACGGCTGAAACTTGATCGACAAAACCCGTACCAAATATTTCCTTAATATCTTTTTCAACTTTTTTTGCAGAGAAAACGCTTCCAGTTTCTGATGAGACCTGGAGCAGTACCGTCGACTCGTCGATTCGACTCACTCCCTCAACTCGCACGTTGTGCAACACTTGTTGGGCATACGCAGGCGAGACAAAGACCACTATCGTGAACAAAAATCGTAGCAGGGGTAAGGCGGAATTCATGCGGAGGTTCATCGTTCTATTAGTCCTTCGGGAGTAAGCTCAACAATTCGATCCATCATTCGTGCAAGTTCTAGGGAGTGGGTAACGACCACAAGGGTAATGCCCTCTTCTCGCTGCAATTGAAGTAGTAACCTACTCACCTCTCCCCCAGTGCGAAGATCTAGGTTTCCGGTCGGTTCATCGGCTAAGACCACCCCAGGTCGAGCAGCAAACGCTCGTGCCACCGCCACTCGCTGCTGCTCCCCTCCCGAGAGAGCACCAGGTCGATGGGTCAGCCGATGAGAGAGCCCTGTTCGCTCCAGTAGTTCTTTGGCTCGTTTGGAAGCCTCCGCGCGCTGCACGCCTTGAATCAGTAAAGGCATCGCCACATTCTCCACCGCATCAAACTCAGGTAGTAGATGGTGTGATTGAAAGACAAACCCTACGTTCTTGCCGCGAAAGTGGGCGATGTCGGCTCCCTCTGCCATTACTTGCTTGTAGGACTTCTCGCCAATACTTACTTCCCCTGACACGGGATTCTCCAAGGCACCGAGCACGTACAACAACGTTGTCTTGCCAATTCCCGATTCTCCGACGATGGCAACACTAGCACCACTGGCAACGTCCAAACTCAGATCGCGAAAGACCTCGATGATCCGGCCTGCGTCATCAAAGTGCATTGTCAGCTTGTCTGCTTGAACTCGCATCTCTCCTCTACTCGAATCGCAAGGCTTCGGCAGGGCGAAGTTTCGCTGCCCGCCACGCCGGATACGCTCCAGTAAGAGCGGTAATAATAAAGGCACAAACTGCCGTCACAATAATGTTTGTCGGATCAATGACGACAGGCACGGTGCTCAATGAGAACACTCGCTCATCAATGGGAAAGCCAAACTCGCGCAAACCAATACTACCAAGCACGCCAAGAATCGAACCGATAATTACCCCGAGAGCACCAATTGTTGCCCCTTGCAGCAAAAAGATCCGCAGCACACTGCGGTCACTGGCACCCATGGACTTGAGTATCGCGATATCTTTGTTCTTCTCCATCACCACCATGACCAGCGTACTCACGATTGAAAAACTCGCAACGACGGTTAGTAACAACAGTACGATAAAATAGACTCGTTTCTCCAAGCGGATTGCATCCCAGAGCGGTGCATTCTGCTCTGTCCAGTCGGTGAGGTAGTAGGGAGAATCTTCACTTCCGATTGTCGAATAGATCGCTTTGGCAATTCGTGGAGCATCAAAGAGGTTCTTTACGCTTACCTCAACACCGGTGACCTTTTCACCAAGTTCAAAAAACTGCTGCGCCGCAGCAATAGAAGTATATGCCAGTCCGCTTTCGTATTCGATTAAGCCGGAGCTGTAGGATCCGACCACAATGAAGCGTCGTAACTGCGGCACAAGACCTTGCGGTGAAGCATTAAACTTAGGCGCAAAGAGAGTCACAAGCGAGCCCTCGGCAATATTGAGACGCTGGCGTAATGCTTTCCCCACGATAAGCGGCGGGTAAGTTACCGTGTCCTCGCTACCATCGGGACGCTGTATAACGGTTTGAGCCGGCGAGAAGAGAGCAGAGGTTACCCCTTTGCCTTCCAGAGATTCTTGGAGCTTTTTCTCGGGTTGAGTTCCTTGCATCACCCCACGAATCAACACGCCCCGTGAGCCCAGCTCGCTGGCAATCATCGCTTGGTTGTAGGTAAAGGGGAAGGCATCTTCTACACCCTTCACAGAAACAATTTTTTCTACGAGCGCATCAAAATCTTCAACGTCACCCCCATATCTCCGCAAGGTGATATGCGCATTAGCGTCTACTAGTTTTTCTTGTAGGGCAGTCTCAAAGCCGGTCATCACGGCAAGGGTAATATCGAGCACCATTACGCTCAACGCCACACCGATCACCGAGATAATGGTGATTATCGAAATAAAGAATTCTTTCCGTTTGCTTCGCAGATAGCGAAACGCAACAAAGGGCTCAAAGTGAAATGGCATTAGCGAGCATCCGCAGCTTGGGTTTGTGATGGTCGCATCGTGGGAAACAGAATGACATCTCGGATGCTTTTCGCGCCGGTGAGCAGCATGACTAAACGATCAATTCCGATTCCTTGTCCCGCGGTTGGAGGAAGACCGTATTCAAGCGCGGTGACAAAATCCTCGTCCAAGCCCATCGCCTCCTCATCCCCGGCAGCCGCTGCCTTTGCTTGCTCTTCAAAGCGTTCTCGTTGATCGGCTGGATCATTAAGCTCACTGAATGCATTCGCAAGCTCCATACCCGCGACCATTAACTCAAATCGATCAACAAAGCGGCCGTCGGTCTGGCTGGGTCGCGCAAGCGGCGAAATACTCAGTGGATGGCTGGTGATGAACGTGGGGTTGACGATTTTTGATTCAACGTGTCGATCAAAGACCTCAAACAGTGCTTTTCCGTAGTCACTAATGTCGGCGACGTCATCAAAGCCTAGACTATTTGCCGCGGCATGCACGCCCTCGATAGTATTGAGATCAAACTCCTTGGACACCCCTCCGATTTCATGAATTGCATCAAGCATACTAAGGCGCTTCCATGGAGCAGAAAAATCAATCTCTTTTTCGCCAAAGACGACTTTGTGCCCACCGGTAATGTGCTGGCAAAGACCGGTAATCAGCTCCTCGGTCAAATCCATCAACGTCTCAAACGTCGCGTACGCCTGATAAAACTCAAGCATCGTAAACTCTGGGTTATGCTCGTGAGAGATTCCCTCATTTCGAAATACTCGCCCGAGTTCATAGACTCGCTCAATGCCACCGACGACGAGTTTTTTCAGCGGGAGTTCAAGCGCGATACGGCAGTTCAACTCAACACTGAGTGCATTGTGGTAGGTTTCAAAAGGTCGCGCAGCAGCACCGCTGGCGATAGTGCTCATGACGGGAGTTTCTACTTCCACATAGTCTCGCTCATCAAAAAAACGTCTGATGTACGAAATTATTTTCGCCCGCTTTACAAACACCTCTTTACTTTCGGGATTCACGATGAGGTCAAGATAACGCTGACGGTAGCGAATCTCGATATCTTTCAGCCCATGCCATTTCTCGGGCAAAGGATGAAGGCATTTCACCAGCAGCCGAATGGATTCCGCATGGAGCGTAGGCTCTCCTGTCTTGGTGCGGAACATATAGCCGCTGACTTCGACAATATCGCCAAGGTCAAACGTCTTAAACGCAGTAAAGACTTGCTCACCAACGTCGTCTTTTCTCACATAAATTTGAATACCGCCTGAAGCATCGTGAATGTGAGAAAAAGACGCCTTCCCCATCATTCGTTTCGCAAGAAGCCTTCCGGCAATCGTCTGTCGAGGCCGCTGCTCTGGCTCCAAAGCCTCCGCCGCTTCGAGACTCGCAGCGAGAAGTTTCGCGTTTGAGGTGACTACCACATCGTTAGGAAATGGATACCCTTCAACACGCGCTTTCTCGAGTTTTTCTCGACGCACGACTTCTTGTTCACTTAACTCTGCCGCCATTTGCTTCCTGTATTGCTGAAAATTTTGCTCAACGCAGCACTCTTCTGCACGCGCCGAGTTTGCGCAAGCCGTCTCGCACTCCATACTTTGGACCCGAGAGTCTACAGATGTCTTGCTTAATTACGCGAGTCAATTACTAGGTTTTTGCCGAAGCGCCCCGCTCATTTGACGCGAAAATACTGTCAAACGAGGACGGTTTAAGCAAGTTTTGCGAGGCGAATACATTATCAACCGCGAATAATTTTTTTTTAATAATTTTAATGGGCTGTGGCAGAAATTGTAAATACTTGGCAGAATATACTCATCACATTGTAAATCTCGGCCAAAGGCTGAAACCAAAAAAGAGATGAGTATTCCCGAGCGGAGCGGGGGACAATCATACTGCTCCCAAGAGGGGGAGCGATTAGCGACTCGACTTTTAAGGAAATGTCTTTAAATCAGGGTTTGCGCGGTCTTAGTCGAGGCACTGATCGTGCCGCCTTATTTTGTGATGAGTATCTGTAATCCCTGCGGGGCAATATACTGCTCATTGAACAGGTTTCGAAATCCCGAACTTTTGCCGGGAGCAGTATATCACTGTGAACTCGATTGGGTAGAAGAGTAAAACACAGTCCTTCCGAATTAAGCGTCTCGCTTTGTTCGGGAAGAGCTGTCGTGCAAAGGACTTTTGGAGGTTCTTACAGCTTTTTCCTCGCGCTTTACTAGAGAGGAGGTACGAAATGGATCTCAGTATTCGGAGGACATTATTTGTCCTCGCAGCGCAACCGCCCCCACCGGGCACTCCCTTGTTTACCCGAGGCAGTGAACAGGGAGAGGAAGCAGAATTCGGCGAGTTCCGTAACGACCAGTCGCGACTACTCTTCATGTGCAATGACAATAGGCGCTTGTTGCATGACGGAGCGTATCGCGCGGAAGTTGCTTGCCGAATAGTAGGAGGAACGCAAGAGAAGTTTGCTCACATTGAAACGTTCGCAGTCCTTGTTCATAAGACAAGACCCAAATTCGTCTACGCGATGTTGGGGCTTGCTGATGAAATAAAGCGACTCAGTCTGTACGACATTCGTATTCTTGTCATGACTGACTCGAGCAATGGTCTCTCCCCTCGCACCGCCGTACTCGATTGTTTACGCCAGGTGCAGAAGAGAAGTCCAAAGAATCGTGTCCCGCTCCTCGCGAGGCACTTTGATGCGAGCCGTGTGCTTGACTTCAGAGACGTACTCCTTGCCCCTGCTACTCACTGACTCACGGATGGATTATGAGCTGTATTCGTTTGAGCCCCCTGGTTTGCGCTTGACGTCCAACGTCAGCGCAACCAGGGCTCATTTATTTTTAATGTACGATAGCTTTTCTTCAGTCCACTTTGGGATGGCTCTAGAATCGATGACTGATTCGAAGAAGTTCAGGATGAGCAAGACCAAGCCCACTGAGAAAGTCTTTTAACACTTTAAACGTCGTTGATTGAATCGCATGGTCTAAGTGTCGACTTGTGATCCAGTGAATTGGACAATTTCCCCAGTGTTTCGAGAGCATTTCCGGCTGCCACGCGGGTATTATCTCATCCGCGACGCCGGCAAGAATTAGTCTCGCGTTCTGCGCAACCCGAGGTTGGTACGTCAACGGGCTGTGTACCGCAAAGGCTTGCTGGAGAAATTCCTGCCGCAGTGAATCAAAATAGATGTTGGCCTTCCCTGAGAGCATGTCACGATGCTGTCCGATAATACGCAGGGCAACTTCTGCCATATCAACCATTGGCGAGATACACATTACACAGGCCAGCTCATCAAGTGATGCCCAGAGACTGGCCAGGTAACCACCAAGACTAAGTCCTAACACACCAATCGGTGCAGTGTTTCTCTCCTCTAACCACAGTGAAAGACTACGCAGATCATGAATCGCTTGGGCAAACCCCTCATTCGTTCGAACGACATTCGCACTGGGGAAATAGCTACCTGGCTGCACGTGGGAAGGAGATCGACGACCGTGGTAGGGTAAATCCAAAAGCACGACGTTTAGTCCTAATCGAAAAAAATAGCCTGGGATTAGCGTCAGTGCACTCAGACGGCTGTCTCCCATACGCCAACCGTGAAGCGCAACAATAGTTCCCAGCTCCTCACCTGCGGGATGACGCCAGTGTCGAGCATGAACCAATCGATTTTCATGACAGGCTTTAAACTCTTTGGCGTAGCTCTTCTCTTGGGCCTTGTAGCCGCTTGGAAAATAAATATCTAAAACCTCACCGCGAGAAAGGCGACACCGACCCTGCTCGCTTACCGTCGGCACACTCTTGGGTGACTGGAAATATTTTTTGGGATTGTTTTCAAACTTGGCGTCGCGATAAAACGCTATCGCCTTTTCGATGTCTTCGACACGCTCTCGCAGGGCGGCAGAAGGTAAGCTCAGCAAGCCGACCTTTGCGTTCATACGTGTGAGCGCTTTTTGAATTCTACTTTCATCGGTGAGCGTGATTCGCTCCCAAGGGCTCAAACGTGCCAGTGCGACTTCGGCATCGCCTAGCTCATCTGCGGGAGCGCCCTCTAGAAGATCTGTGCTCAAACTTACCCCTCTCGACAACTCAACCTTGTATTTCACCCAATCGCTGCAAGCCATTTGGCTTTAGACGTTTAGGCGCTACAGCGTAAAACCTGCTCTAAAATAAGAGCATTAATTAAGATGCGATCGTGTGGGACTTGGCCGCAAATGCCCTCAACCTCTTGAAAACATGGACTATTATCCTTAGAGTTTGGGGCAGTCTCAACGCGCACCTGCTGATAAATTTGCGTAGCTACCACTATAAGTATCGGCAATTCTTTGAAAATATTGAGGTTTTTCTTCAATAATTGGTGAAACGCAGGGAGGAGTGCTGCCCTCGGCGAGCGCTCAAGCAGGGAAACGGCGCGGCACCCTGCCGAGAGGGCGCATTCTCTACCTAAATACGGTCGGATTTACGAAATCCAAGGAACCATCCATTTTCCTTCTTGAGCGTAAAAGGTAGGCGATAAAGTTTGTATTGGTA
>CAYGNZ010000175.1:0-7008 GCA_964351345.1 uncultured Bdellovibrionales bacterium
GCAACTCCAGGAGGGCCTTCGACAAGCACGTGACCGCCAACGAGTAGGGCGCCCGCTAATAGATTTGCCGTACTTTCGTGACCAAAGACATCTTCTGCAATGCGTTCTTTGATCAAGCCAACAATACGTCTAATTTCCGTTGAAGGGCCCTGTTCTTCAAGTTCGCTCATTTTCTTATATCTCCTAGTAAGTCTTCTAGATCTGCCACGTAGTGCGCTGCACTGAACTGATCCAGCTCAGCGGGTTGAGACAATTTTTCGAGTGCCTGGGTTAGTAGTGGTCGTTCCTCTTCAGAAATTAAGCCCCGAGTTTTTAATTGCTCGCTGAGCTGTTGCGCATCAATACGAGCACTCACTTGGTATTTCTTTTCAAGGCGAGTTCTCCAAGATGTGAGGTATTGCGGCAGCATGGAGACGGTTTGCCGTTGATACGCCAAAAGTCCTAGCGCTTTGGCCAGCTCCGCGGTGCCCGCAGGAGGTCTCGGCGCCTCGGGGAGTGGTGGCCCGAAGCGGATGGCACGCGAGAGCGCGGCGAGAACAAGGATTGCGACAAATAAAGCGACAAACAACCACAGTGCATTGCTGCGATGTTTGGCATCACCTGAGCCTGGTTCGACAAATCCATGGTGGAATTCATCGAATAATATTTTCGACCATGGGGAGTTCTCGCCTTTGGATGAACTGGTAATCACTTGATAGGCAAAACGGAGGTTGTCAAATCTGTCGATATTCCGGTTCAAGATTAGCTCAGTTGAGGGGACGTTGAATACTTCTCCTTGACCCACAGGTATGCGAATCAAGGCAGGAGCGAGGTCGGCATACGCAAGAATCTCGACTTCTTGCTCTTGCTCCTCGGTCAGCACGATAGGGAATGCTGATACCTCAGCAATTCCCTTACAAAAATCCGCGTAAGAAGCAGCGCAGGTTAGTCTCACGCTGTCAGTTGCGTAGGTGGCTAAGTTGCCCAGACGTTTAGAGAGAGAAATTTCATTGGAGGTTGAGGAGCTTTCGTCTTGGTCTATCTCAGAGGGGTCTGACTCTTCACTCTCGTCCGCCTCTTGTTCATCCTCCAAACGGGTGCTGAAGTGAGAAAGTGTTGCTCGAGTAGCGCCGAAGGTGACGAGTGTATTTCCTGATGAGACCCAATCATGGAGTTTTCCAAAAAACGGCTTTTGGGGAGGGTCAATAACAACCAGCGTGCCACTGTGTGTTATCTCATCGAAGGGCTTTCGCCAGACGTCTGCGGGCTGTCCTAATTCTTGCAGCAGGAGAAGTAGTGCTCTTGAACCGTAGGCTTTTGGAGAGTAGCTTGAGCCGTGGTTGGTATCCTGCAGCAAGCGAGCAGCGATTAGCAAAATAAAAAATGCGATTAGAGAAGCAGTGCGTTTGCGGTTCATGCTCGTCGCTCCTGCTTTGAGAGTGGCGGTAGTTGCCGATATTCAGCAAGTACTTGCTCAAAAGCTTCCGCGGAGAAACCAAGGCCCGCATACTCAAGCTTTTCAAAGAGACGGCTTACCGTATCGAATACTTGGGTGTGTGGGGCATTGCGATTTAGACGAGATTTCAACTCTCGGTCGGTAAGAGAGTTTGAGAGAGAGTAGGTCGAAATGAGATCGCGCCGAAGCATCTCCCGTAAGGCAAAAAGCGCCTCTTCGGTACTACCGAGAGAATAAGGATCAATCTCGCGCCGAGAAGATTGTTTCCCTCCCGGTAACGCTGCTGCCTGAGGAGTTTTTGGTCCTGAGTAGAATTGGGACACGAGCTTTACTAGCTTAAACAGGAGGTAGGCCCCGAGGAGAGCCATAAGTACCCAGACCAACCAGCCAAATTGTTCGACTAATTTGCCGAAGAAAACCGCGAGCGGTTCGAGTAGTGAGGCGAGCCACTGGGCGAATACCGCGACATTGGAATCTTTATCGGGTAAAAGGTCTTGAAAAGCCTCCAGAAGCTGATCGGAAACTTTAGCGAACCATTCTGTGATCGGTTTGAAAATCTTCTCCCAATAGCTTGGCTTTGCGCCACGGGGTTGAAATTCCTCGCGTTGGAGAATTTGCTCAAGTGTGCTCCTCGCATGCTCAGGTAATTGCTCCGCGAGAGCGAAATGCCAAGGAAGTAGCGCGATAAGGAGAGTGTGCCTTAGTGCTGAGCGAAAAACAGAGAGTGCCGAACTGGGAGGGCCAGGAGTTTTTAAACAGTTCGACATCTCAAAGGTATCTTTCAATTACCGGTGCACGAAACTCTGTTCTCACACCGTATTTTCCCATTCTCTCTCGGACTACTGAGAAGTCTGAGGGATAGTTGGGTCTTCAGGTTCCAAATCAGCCAGGATATCAGAGCCTTCAAATCGCGCGCGCGCGTCGAAGTAGACTCCGGCATAGGCCACGTAGGTGAACACCCCGAACAATTGTTGCAGAAGGGTCGCGAGCAGCACCACAGTAAATGTGGCAACAAGTCCGAGTTCCGATGAGCTCGCACCGATATAGACTCCGCCGACGATTCCTGCAGCGGCAATCATACCTAGAATCATCGAGAGCAGTCCGATAACGGAAATCCGAAAGATGGGGCTATTGGATTTATACCACTTCCCCATCTTCATAATCTGCTTACTTTTTTGGATAGATTCTTTAACGGTCATGTCCTCGACGATGAGGATGTAGAAGGCCAATACTCGTCGAAGCATGTAAATAATCCCGGGAATCACTAAAAACAACAGCCAGAAGAGAGTTCCAAAAGAAACAACGATTGTTAGACCAAACACGCGCGCGGCAAGTTTAATTGTTACTCTCTCCTTAACCTCCTCGCGAGTCACCTCTTTATTGCCCAACCAATACTCAGCGGACAAGAGAACTGCGACTAGCATGAGATAAAATCCCATAAGACTACTCACTAAGGCGGAGCTACTTGCTAGGAGTTGCATAGAGACAGTCTCAGAATCTTGAAACTGGGGTAGTTGTGCAACCACGCTGAGCGTTGCGACAATGAAAAACAGTAGGAACAGTCGCTTAAAGACAAGCGGTGAGAGACGAAGACTTCGATCAAGAAGTTCACCGAGTTTCATCGGCTCTAAACGCACGTCTCGAAGGGGTTTACTTAGCTGATTCATTGAGGCTCTCACTGATTCCTGGGTGTAATAGACCTACCGCTCTCCTTATGCCTTCGATGAAAAGAGGAGATCGAGGGATGCAAGATTGAAGTTATTGCCTTAAGGAAGGGGGAATTCGGTGAGGCGGGTGTTATAAAGGAGTGAGGTTTTTTTGGACGGCTTGGGTGAAATGCCGCATTCGATTGAGCTGCTGCTCTAGGACTTTCATGTAGAGAAGGTGGTTGCGGGATTCGCTTCCGAAGCCCGTGGGCGGTCTTCTCCAGCTCGGGTTTTTGCTGTAGATGGCGATGGGGAGGAAAGTCCTAGAGCAGCAGCTCAATCGAATGCTACGTGTGCTGGGAGATGGGCACTTTAGCCTCTCTGATTTTTTTGAGGGTAGGCTGGAAGCCGCAGCACCCGGAGGTGCTGCGGGGTGGGGGTAGGATTAGAGTTCAGAAATTTCTTCATCAATTGAGTCGATTGCGGAATCAGTTTCGTCTTCGATGTCCTCGCCGAACTCATCAACCTCGTCTTCAATAGTTTCGTCGTCAATTTCATCCATGCTTGCAACAACTACCGAATCTTCTGCCGTAGCGACGAAGTCAACAAGCACGATGTCGGTGTCTGAAAGTAAGTCGGGGACGACGGTGGTCGCGAGTAGATTTTCACCGCGGAAAGAAAAGAGAACGTCACCACCGAAGTAATCGTCATCACCAACGACGAAACTCCAGCGTCCGAGCTCGTCAGTAATTGAGCATTTTCCTAGGGCACAAACTTCTACATTCTCTATCGGATCACCAAGGACTTGAGCGGTGCGATTAGAGGCAATCTGACTAAGAGTTCCAGCAAACTCAATATCTGAGTTCGATGAACCGCCGCACGCGATTGTGCCCGCAAGAACCACTGAGGCCAAGGCTACAGAGCTTACTCGGAACAGGTGGTGGATATTCATGCTGCTTCTCCTGCTAATTAATGACTAATGCAGAGAAGTTACAACTCGGCTTCCTGAGCCTGATATGATCCTCATCAGCGAAACATTAGGCCCCACTAATTTAGCGGGAGGTTACGTGATCTGGGTCATATCTCAGGCCAAGAACCCAGCGCGATTCTTGCGGGGTGTGAGAGTAGTGAGCAAACTCGTTGAAACGCTAGCCTGCCGCTTTAAAACTACTTCCGACCAACTTTTCGATGTGTGGACGAATTAACTCGGTGAAGGCCTCCTCTGGATCACCGGCTCCAGGGTGAAAGCGTAAGCGGTGTCGAAGGACGAAGGGTGCGAGGTGTTTTACGTCGTCTTCGGTGACGTAGTCACGACCTTCGCAGATTGCCCAGGCGCCAAGAGCGCGTTTGAGCATTATTGCGGCTCGCGTTGAGGCCCCGAATTGTAATAAGGGGCTTGTACGAGAGGCCTGTACGATATCGACAATTGCTTGGAGAATGCTTGGTTGAATTGTCACACTTGTTGCAGCTTGGCGTGCTCCAAGAAGCTGAGACCGCGTGACGCAGGGAGTAATCTCCTCTGAGATTTTAGCGATTGCTTCTGACTGCTGCAAAATTTCGAGTTCAGTCTCAGCGCTCACGTACTTCATCGGCACTTTGAGGAGAAATCTATCGAGTTGTACAAGTGGCAGCGGATAGGTGCCCGCGAGGTCCAGTGGATTCTGGGTTCCCATCACAAAAAACAAATCATCAAGAGGATAGGTCACGTTATCAATAGTGACTTGGCGTTCAGCCATACACTCTAAAAATGCTGCCTGGACTTTTGGGCCGGTCCGGTTGATCTCGTCTGCCAAGACCACGTGGGCAAAAATCGGCCCATGCTGAAAACGAAAAGTTGCACTCTTTGGTTCAAATACGTTTACCCCGAGCACATCAGAGGGGAGTAGGTCAGGGGTGAATTGCACTCTGCGAAACGGAAGTATGTCTTCCTGTGCTTGTTCTTGCCCACTACAGTCGATTGACTGACCGAGAGCTTTCGCTAGTGTCGTCTTACCTGAGCCTGGATAATCCTCAATCAGCACATGGCCGTCAGCTATCAGCCCCGTGAGTACGAGTTTAATGGTGTCCTCACGACCCCGAATAACTCCACAAAGAGCATCACGAAGGGTTTTGACAGTCTGGATTGCTTCCTCGGTCATATTACAGAATTCCTTTTAGTATTGGCACACTTGGCTGCTCATTGTTTACGGGGTCAGTACGATGAGCAAACGCCTTTTCAATAAAGTTATTTATCAAACTAGCACTTCCAGTGCCATCGTCAGAAACACTAGCGGATTCAACAAGAATTTGCCTCTTTGATGCGCGGTCAACAAGGTGCACAGAGACAGGATAGGTTCCATCATTATTTTTAGCAGCGGCAGTAATTGCCAGAGAGTAGCGTACGGCCGAAGAAGACCTGTTTTGCTTAAAGCGACGAGAGAGTAGGGAATTCGAGATGTCTGTCAGAACGCTTCTCCCTTCTTCATGCACTGAGCTAACCTCGGCAACCACAGGTAATGGCAAGTCGTGAAATCTTAAATGTGAGGGGAGTAGACTAAATAGCTGATTGCTGCGCTCGATTCGAAGAGCCTCCTTCGCCTCGGAATCTGAGGTAAACCAAGAGCTCTGCTCGGATTTATCGATGAGCAAGAGGTTTGCCAAGACTTCAGCACGCGCAAGCCGTTGTGTCTCGGTAAATGAGCCGAGCAATTTGAGCAGTATTTCTTTCGCCTCGTCGTTGTCGCCGTGAGCGAGTAAATTTTCAGCAAGGTAGAGTCGGTAAAAGTTATGTGCGGGTTTGCGATTATCGCTTGCAATCATGCGCTCAATTCTTTTGCGAAATGACCTCGTATTGAATCCCGCGAGTGCCGAGCCCAGTGTCGGGTAGGCTACCATGGAGTCAGTGTTTCGAATAAATAGGTCCTCAAAATCATCAAGCTCTTCAAGAGCGATTCTCCTCGCTTGACGATCTAACCACCAGGCACGTAGGCGGATGAAGGGAATCTGAAGTTTAGCCTCTACCTCTTCTACAATACTTTCATACGATCTATCTTGCAGGGCTACTGCTTGCGCCCTGAGCGCCTGGGCAAAGGCGACATTTGCTGCGAAGGCGACGTCGTTCTGATTCGTGCCAATTTTTCCAAACCACTGCTCTTCTTCTGCTGCTTGGCGAATAAGCTCAAGTGCAGGCTCAAGTTGATTGCTGTGTAAGGCAATCTTGCCTCTCGCGAGCGCAAGCAAGGTTCTGTGCTCGGTGTCTTTCCGTAGAGGGTCCGCAGCGAAACAGGCTTCGAAATCTGTCAGCACCCGTTCCGCCTGAAAAAGACGCGTCTGATCGATATAAAGATTAGCCAGGTTTAAGCTGGGCAAGACATGCTCGCAACCATCAGGAAGTCTCACGGCTCGAAGCCAAGACCCTTCCGCATACGCGTCCTTAAACATCTCTCGGTACACCTCTCCCGCATTGTTTAGGGGAGTGGCAATCATGCCTGAACCGAGAAGGGAAAGTTCGGTCTTAATCGCTTGCTGGAATGCATGGAGGGAGAGTTCCCGATTGCCTTTCACCGAGAGCAGGATACCAAGAATGTTCCAGGTTCTGCGCGGGTCCGCCTTTCTCGCAAGCCCCGCTTGGGCAACAGTAATCGCTTCGTCAATACGTTTTAGCTTCATCAAAACCCAGGCACGAGTTCCAGGATACCAGTCAAGCCAATAGAGCTTTTCAAAACGATCGAGCGTATCGAGGGAGGCCTGGTAACGGTCTAAGTTGAGTTCGGCTTCGGATAACAGATAGAGCAAAATTGCGTGCTCTCCTCCGACTTGGGTTGAAAGACTACCATCGAGGTCGCTACCGTAGGTTTTGCTGAAGTGCTTTTCTGCGGTCTTGAGGTAGCGATACGCGAGTTTGAAGTGCGCAACGTTGAACAGGTAATACTGTCCAAGGAGCATGTG
>CAYGNZ010000176.1:0-6977 GCA_964351345.1 uncultured Bdellovibrionales bacterium
TTGCGACCGCACCAATACCTAGTACGCTAGGAATGAGGCTGTAGTTCGTCAAAGGAGAAACAGCAAAAGCAGCGATGTACAGACGTGCTCCACTGGCAAGTAAACGGCCAACACAGAAAAGAACCGCGACAAAACTTTGGGTAAGCATACCGTAGCGTGAGGCGAGATACTCATACACGGTGAGCACACCTGAGCGATAATACACATCAAGAAAAAAACAGCTCACCACCACTCGAGAGCAAACTGCACCGATAGTGGTTTGTAGAAATGTGAGGTTTCCTCGAAAGGAGGTATCAGGCGCGCCAATCACTGTGGCAGCACTTGTCTCCGTTGCGATAAGAGAAATAGCGGCTATCCAGATGCCAAAACTCCGCCCGGCAAGCAAATACTCGGGCAAATTCTGCGCGCGTATGCCCGCCCATGCGCCGATAAGTAAAATTAAAACGAAGTAGGCTGCGACAATATACCAGTCAATTACGCTCATTTTAGGCAAATATTCGGGAAATCCGAAAAACCGCACAACTCACTGTGCCTATTTCTCATGTTAATCTGGCCCCTTAGCTAAGCAAAAAACGCGAATCAACCGAAGATCTTCACGTGTCTAATACGTATACCAGTATCTTCTAAGTTCAACGGATAATTATGGCTTCGACAGCTCTTTTTGAAGGAATAATGCGTGTTCTTGGCGCCCCCAATGTTGAGGGCCGAGATCCCATTTTATTCTTCTTGCTGATCCTCACTGCCGTTTCAATCATTATCGCACTGAGCGCGTTGCGCGCGAGCGCTCAGCGAAAGAACTCAGGTGGCGACATCGCCCGTTTACGTGACAAGCTCGATGAGCTGGCCTTGATGGTTGACGATGTCTCCGGTCGTAGCCACAACTCTCGTATTCGAATTGATAAGCGAACGCTGTATCTTGAAGAGAAAATCAAAACCCTCGAAAAACTCGAAAAGACCGTCGCGGAGCTAAGCCGTACCGCTCAAACGCAACTCGATAGCGCCACGAGCTATCTTGATGATCGAGTGAATGCGCTTGAAAGCGAAGTTGAAGACATTAAGGAACGCGGAGTAAAAATCGCTGAGGATCAAGACGTTGGTCTCGCAATGGCAACTCCCGAGCCAGAAGCTCCTCCGAGCCTCCTCCTTCAGCTTGAAGATAGCGCTCCCACCGTCATTGACGAGGATATTAGTCTCCCGACCGCGCTTCGTCGTGCACGAGTTTCGTTTCTTGCAAAAATTAATTCTTTACTCTCTCAGCAGGAAGAGCTTGGTGAGGCAGTATTCTACCGCGGCCTGCAAGACCTCCTCGCCTCTGAAGGCTTCGGCAATGCCGCCAGCTCATCGCTTCTCTGGAAAGTAAAAGAGTCACTACAAGACACCAATGAGGAGAGTGGGCCCAAAAGCCTGCATACTGCGCTTGAGAACAGCGTAAGAGAATTGCTTGAAACAAAGGGGTCGCTTGAGATTATTCCACAAAAAGTCGCTGGCCAGCCCAAAGTCGTACTCATTGTAGGCGCGCCAGATTCTGGAAAGACAAGTGTCTGTGGTCATCTCGCCGCACGCTTTCGAGCTCAAGGTGCGAAAGTGCTTGCGACTTCAGCCGATAGCGGAAGATTTAATTCAGGTATTCGCATTGAAACCTGGGCAGAACGATACGGTGTTGACGTGTTGTCGGAGCCAAGCTCTGTAAAACCGAAAACCATTGCATATAAAGCACTGCATCGAGCACAGGATGAGGATTATGACGTGGTATTGATCGATACCATTGGCTCTTTTCAATCCGATGGCGATTCAAATGCAGAACTCTTTGATGTAATTTCAATGATTGCCCGAGAACAACCAAGCGCACCACATGAAATTATTCTCAGTGTCGACGCAGCAATCGGCCAGAGCGTCATTGAACAGCGAATGCAGTTTGAAGAAAAATTTAAGATTAGTGGTGTGGCGGTGTCGAAGCTCGACCGCTCGAAAAGTGTCGGAAACCTGGTGGGCATCAAAGCAGCGCTCGGTGTTCCTGTGCGGTTTATCACCTACGGAGAAGGCGGGGGTGGGTTTGACGTGTTTAACAGCTCAGAGTTTATCTATTCAATTTTTCACGAGCCCGCGGCGGCAGCGAGTCTCAGCAACGACGATCTTTCAACTGCGCCCTTATAATCTCTTTCCTGGCTCCTGTAGGAATATTTCGATTCTACGATTTCTCGCTCTTCCTAGTTCATCTTCATTCGAGGCGACCGGTTTCGTATCGCTGTAGCCGACCACTGAGATTCTATCGGGAGCAATACCGAGAGAAATGAGATCACGTGCAACTGCAATCGCACGAGCTGCTGAAAGTTCCCAATTTGAATTGAAGCGCTCCGTTTGGATGGGGATATCATCCGTATGCCCGGCGATATCAATCGTGTATTTCTGAGCGGCAAGTATCCGTCCGATTTGTCGAATTGCCACCCGCCCCTCATCGGTTAACTCATCGCTTGCACTCTCAAAGGTGCTTCCACCAAGATACAGCAATGCTCCATTTGCAGTTGGCTTTAAGCGAATATCGGAACGAAATCGCTTCTCATCGGTAGTACCCTTTATCCGCTCAGGCTCACCGAATCGCTGCTGCATTTGCTTCTCAAGCCCTGAGGCAAGAGTTTCTTTCATACTCGCCTGCGCGACCGTATCAGCAAGTTGCACGGCATCGAGCATATCCTCTACCTTTTGAGCATCAAGTGTTGCCATGGAGATGCGAAGCACGAAAAAGGTAAGCATGAGCGTAAGTAAATCTGAAAACGTCAGCATCCAGCTCGTATTGTTGTGCAAGGAATCCGTACCAAGCCCGCGACGACTTCTCATACTATCTCCTCCCCGGCCTGCTCAGCCTCTGAGGAAATAATAAGCATCACTCGACGATTCTTTGCCCGACCGTCTTCGAACTCGTTTGATGCAATGGGGTGGAACTCTGCGCGCCCGGCTGCTGAAATTTTCGAAGCAGGGATACCATGATCAAGAAAAATCTTAAGCACTGAAACGGCTCGAGCAGTAGAAAGTTCCCAGTTCGAAGCAAAACGAGGCGTTGCAATTGGTTGATCGTCGGTATGTCCCTCCACGCGAACGGTAAGGTCCTGATCCGCCACATGAGAAGCAAGCTGATTGAGCGATGCGAGTTTGGATTCGCGAACTTGGTCATCGCCGCTCTCAAACAGTTCTGCACCGGGAAGGGTAATAAAAAACTTGTTTCCCGTACGTTCAACTTCAAAATCAGCTTCCCGCGCGATGTTAACGATGGCGTCCGGAGTTTGGAGAATCTCTTGCTCCGCCGGCATATCGCCACGGATAAATTGAGAATCGAGGGAGTCTACTACTCCTGACTTACGAATCGAATCTGGAACAGAGATGGCATCAAGAAAAATAAAAAACGCGAGTAAAATTAAAGAAAAACTAGTGAAGGAAATGGTGAACGAATCAGAGCTGGCTTGATTGGATTCGGTGAGTTCAAAACGGTGGCGCTGTAGGTTCATTTCGACACACTACAATTGTCGGCTTAGTGCCAAAACATCGGAGTTCGAAGAAAAGAATGTTTCGTAGCTAGTCGGAGAAGACATAGCGACAGCCTCATTATTCGTATTCACTACTGCGCTGTTCTGGAGAAAGAAAGGAAAGTAAACGTCTTTCGATCATTCGCGGGTTAATTCCTTGGGCAACCCCTGCAACCCCTTCAATCGTTAATTCCTTCAAGAGAAATTCTTCTTCACTTCGGGTTCGAAGCTTCCCCGCGATAGGAAGCAAAATGAGATTGGCAAACATCGCGCCATAAAACGTTGTCAGGAGCGCCACTGCCATTGAGGGCCCAATGAGTGCAGGGTCATCGAGGTTCTGCAACATCTGCACAAGTCCGATGAGCGTACCAATTAATCCCATCGCCGGTGCAATCGTACCCATTGTTTGAAAAAGTTGCGCTCCTCGCCGATGCCTATCTTCTAAGAAACTCAACTCAATCTCTAATACGTTTCGAATCTCCTCTTCTGTCTCTTCATCAGAGAGAAGTTCCATACATTTTTTGAAAAAAGAATCTTGTTCAGAATCAATATCTTCATGAATTGCTTTTGGGCCTTTCGCACGAATTCTTCGAGCGATATCAAGAATTCGACTGGTCCGATGCTGAACAGAAGCGCGATCCGGAAAAAATGCCGTTTTAATGAGCGGCAAGGTTCGTGAGAAATCGGTCATAGGGAAATTGATTAAGGTGGCGCCAAGCGTTCCCCCGACCACTATCAACAGCGCCTTAATGTCCCAAAACGACTCAAGGCCACTACCAAGGTGAATGGCGTACAGTACTAGTCCGAAAGCAGCAAGAACTCCGAAAAGTGTCGCTAAATCTAATCTCTTCATCGTGAACCAAAACGAGGTTAGGCAATTCCTGGCATAATCGAGGCGGATCTCAGAACCACCATCGTCCAGCTTGGGTTAATCTACTTAAAGCCAGAGAAACGGTCCAGATAATAGCAAAACCTGGTGCAGCTCAGAGCGCGCGTAGGCTAACACTTTGTAATTTATACGATTTATCGTATTTGAGTTATTCTCACTAATCCCCGAGAATACGGTTCCCTAACAGAGCGCAAGAAATACTCCTCGCGCACCATAACTACTCATGCCGCCTAGAAATTTTAACACTCAGGGAAGATTGAAATTTAAGTACCTGTGAGTACCGCGAAGAAGAAAAATAATAGTCTACTCAAGACCCTCACCTTAGGGCCCTTGGCCACTGCGTACGGAAGCGCGATGACGCTGCGCAATACGGCCTACGATCGATGGCTACTTCCAACCTACTCCTCTCCGCTTCCCATAATTTGTATCGGCAATGTTACCGCAGGCGGCAGCGGAAAGACGCCGTTTACTGATTACCTCGCGGCGAAGCTCGCAGAGCAAGGCAAACGACCTTGCATTCTCTCTCGCGGCTACGGCGGGAGGTATAGTGGACCGTACGTCGTGAAACTCACAGACAATGCCCGCAATGTTGGCGATGAGGCTCTTCTGCACGCACGTCATTGTGCCGAATTCGATGCACAGGTAGTCATCGCCAAAGAACGCTCCTTGGGTGCTTCCTACATCGCCGCAAGTGACCTCGGAGATATTATTCTCCTCGATGATGGCTATCAGCACAGAAAACTAGAGCGAGACTTTAATATCCTTCTGCTTGATGTCTCCACGGAGGAAAGTATTGCTCGTTGGCTGCAAGGAGATAGTCTGCCGCTGGGTCGAATGAGAGAAAAACTCTCAGAAGCACTTGAGCGCGCCAACTGCGTTGTGTTTGTCAATCGTTTGCCGCACGAAAAGCAAGAGGTAACTCCACTCGAACCCTACCTTCGAGTAGGGAGAAGTGTTCCAGTTTTTCAGTTTAATTTGCGGCCTTCGCATGTCACTGACGTAGCAAATGGGCAGCGTTATTCCCTCTCAAGCATCGCAAATCGTTCAGCCTGCGCGCTGACCGCGATTGCAAATCCTAGCCACTTTTTTAAACTGCTCGACACACTTCAGGTAAAACGAAGCGCAAGTATCGAATACAAAGATCATCATCAGTTCAGCAGGAAAGAATTTGAAGATGCTCTCAGTGCCGGAAAAGGGGTGGTGCTCACCACAGAAAAAGATGCGGTGAAACTACGTAATTACGTGAGCAAAACAAATCAGCTACTCAGCGTTTGCCTTACCGCAAATTTTGTCTCAGACGAACAAGAAAAGCAGTTTCACGCTCTCATTTCTGATACACTCAAGGTTGATGAAAAACTATATGAAAACTCGGAACTCTAAACGCACGCTTCTCTCTGCGTTCTTACCAGCCCTACTCCTGTTCCCCACAGCCTGTGGCTCATTAGGTTCCTCTTCGACTATTCAGACCACCTCACTTCAAAACGAGGGGAACAGACCAATACGCCTCCGCTGGTTTCCCATAGAGCAGGCTCAAAGCTACGTTCTGCAAGTGGAAAATGCTGATGGCACCTTGCTGTTCAGCGATGAAATAGAACCGCTTGGTTGCACCCATACTGCCGAGGACGGTTATACCTCCGGAATTTGCTTCTACGACTTTGCGCCAAGTAACGCAGAACTAGATCTCGCAATTCAATTAGGCGCGCGAACTCAAAACGGTATCAGCGAAGCATCCTTACTTCGTTACCGAAAGTAAGTCCGCAGTGCGACTGATTCCGTTTTCGAGCAAATACTAGTTCTTCTTCCCTCTCTTGTGCTAGCGTGCAGCTACACTGACTTCGTCTACTGTTGGTCAAAGGATTTAGCCGCAAGCATTTCCTAATGCGACAGTCAGCGATTAGGCGTGCACGAAAATTCTCATCAAGAGGGTCTATTGGAAGAAAAAGAATCTGAACGAGCAAGTGCGATAAATCTTGTCTTTATCGCATTTATTCTCATCGGTATCGTTTTTGCGGCCTTTGCGGGGCAAATGAAAGAAGTTACCGACGCGAGCTTCGAGTCAGCAAAGAGTGCGGTCACACTCTCTCTTAACTTAATTGGAATTATGGCCCTCTGGTTGGGTTTTGTTCGCGTCCTGGAAGCTGGAGGGTTAATGTATTCCCTCGCTCGTGTGCTTCGCCCAGTCATGGTTCGCCTCTTTCCTGATGTTCCTCCAGAACACCCAGCAATGGGTGCGATGATACTCAACATTTCTGCAAACATGTTGGGCCTGGGTAACGCTGCCACCCCCTTCGGAGTGAAGGCAATGGTAGAGTTAAATCGTCTCAATCCATTTAAAGGCACCGCGACTAATGCAATGTGTCTTTTCCTAGCAATCAACACCTCAAGTGTGGCACTTTTTCCCCTCGGTGTTATCGGTGTGCGTGCTGCGGCAAATGCATCGCGACCAGCCGATATTTGGATTCCGACGACAATCGCAACTTTGTTCTCAACAATTGTCGGAATTAGCATCGCGCATTTACTCGCACGTAAAGACAGCAAATATGCACGCGCATTTGCAGAGGCTCAGTCGA
>CAYGNZ010000177.1:0-6972 GCA_964351345.1 uncultured Bdellovibrionales bacterium
ATAGAGCAACTGGCTACGAACCAGTAGGTCGGGCGTTCGAATCGCTCCGGGTGCATTCAGTTTCCTTTCTCCGTTCATCACCTTAGAACCTGTTCATTTCTGTGAGACCTACTGGGAACCAGTAGAGAGAGAATCCCTACTCCTCTCCCTCAAACTGCTCCAAAGCATCCACCACATGCGAGGCATAAACTACTGATGGTCCTCCTCCCATCAGAATCGCTACTGAGAGCGCTTCCATTACTTCTTCTCTGGTAGCACCAGCTTTAAGGACATCATGGGTATGGAAGGCGATACAGCCGTCGCAGCGGGAAGTTACGGCGATGGCAAGGGCGATTAGTTCTTTTGTTTTTTTATCCAGTGCGCCGTCTTCTCCGGCCGCCTCGTGCAAGTTAGAGAAAGCACCCATGGCTTTTGGCTGGGCCTTGGCAAGCTCGTTCATTGAGTTTTGGATGTTGCTTAGTTGCTGAGGGTAGTTTGTGTTCATAACGGTTCCTCCGGTGTGTTTGGCTTTTCCTAACGAGCTGCTTCAGTCTAATTCCCTATACTAGGCTTACCCAGAAGTCCTAGTAGGGAGAATCGTAGAAGGTGCCCAGAAACTCACCTAAGAACTTGCACGCATCGGTGGTGGTAAAAATTCCTACAAGCTTCTCGTTTTCCACGACAAGAGCGGAGCCGATATGAGCGTCTGCCATCGTCAAGACTACGTGGTCTAGAGTCTCATCGGGTGCGACGGTGTAGGGGTCTACCGTGCAGGCATCGCCGACAAGGATCTGGCTTTCGTCCTGAACATGGGCACCAAGATTTAAAGCGACGGCGATGTCTCGGTCACTGATAATTCCACAAAGCTTGCCGTGCTGAGTAACCGGTAAATGTCGAATCGTGTAGCGTTCCATCATTGCTCGGGCAGTGAGGATCGTCGCCTCGGATTCAACTGCGTGAGGGAAGGGAGTCATCACGGCTTTAATTTTTGGCATTGCTTTCGTGTTGGTCATGACTTTTTACCTCGTAGTTTTTTCTCTCTAAAACGATCCTAGCTCAGCAAAAAGAGAACGTCCAGGTGGCTGAGTAACTGCTTGAAAAAAAGAAACTACTCAGTTCCGAAACTGATAGGAAGCGAGGGAAAAAGAAAATTTGTACGTTAGTAACTTACTAGAGTACCGCGGCGATATGGCTTTAGAGAGAGCGAAGAAATCCTAGCAAGCTATCGCGATCTGCTTTCGACATCGCTCTAAAATTCTCCTTGGCAGTTTCTGCCTCGCCGCCGTGCCACAGAATCGCCTCTGAAAGAGTGCGCGCACGTCCGTCATGCAAGTAGGTGTCGGTATCTCCAAGAATTCTTGTCGTCGCACCAATTCCCCAAAGAGCGGGTGTGCGCCATTCTCTGCCGTTTGCTTGGAAATCTGAACGATTATCTGCAAGACCCTCTCCCATATCGTGGAGAAGGAGATCGGTGTAGGGAAAAATGACTTGATTTGAAACTGCTGCAATTCCTTCTGGATGCTCTCCAGTGCGTACTTGTTGAATATGGCAAGCAACACAACCTGACTCTTTGAAAAGTCGTTCGCCTCTTTGAATGTTAGAATCGTCAACATCTCTCGCACGAGGAACCGCAAGAGTACGGAGATAAAAAACTACTGACTCGAGAATCTCTGAGCCAATATCCGGTGTGCGGTCATTTCCTCTAAATATGGGGTTTGTCACTCCCATATCATCAATGTAGGCAGCAGCGGCTTGTTGACGTAGATCAGACTGGTTTGCTTTTCTACCAAAACGACCGACCACCGTTGCTTGAGACGCTACATCCCAGACGAAATTTGCTCGACCAGAGATACCGTCACCGTTGCTATCATCGGGGTCTGCTTGAGCAAGAATGGTCTCCGTCGGGATTGCCTCAAGAAGCCCGAGTCCAAATACGGGTGGACCGACGCGAAGGGAAACTTGAACATCCTCAGCCAGGGGCTCTCCATTTGGTAGGGGAATTCTTAGATTGGGACGTCGCAGCTCGTACGTCTCCCCATCTGCGAAGGCACCCGAAACGGCAAGCCAATTGAGACTAACTTGTGCCTCAGCTGATACGCCAAAAATCGCGTGATCCTGAATCTGCGTGCCAAGCTCAGGAACGGCTCCCGGTCCTCCTGGAACAAGCGGTACGCCATCATCACGACTAACTCGAATGAGTGCCTGACTTCCCTGGGCGCCTCGACCGAAAATTGGGCTTCCTCGACCGTCTTTTAAATGACAGGCGGCGCAGGAGGTATTGTTGAACAGGGGACCGAGGCCAGGGTTTTTAGGAGCAGGGGCAGTGACGAAGGTTTGTTCAAACTCCACATCCCCTTGCAAAAATCGCTCAACCTCATCACCAGAAAGATTTGAGGCTGGGTTTTCAAATGCGCTGGTTGTCCGGTCATCGCTAGTTGTATCCCCGCCCGCAAGCGAGCGATCAAAGCCAACTGACAAATCTCCCGCTTCATTGCTGCTTGAATTACAGGCAGAAAGGGAGGCGAGGAATACAACTACTGCGACAAACCGTTTCATCTTAACCGAGCAAGAGTGGAATTATTTCTTCGTCCAAAATTCGTTGAAGTTCACGAATCTCATTCTGCGCCGCAACAATCACCGCGTCGTTTGCCGGGTCAAGAATCGCATCACGAAAAGGTTCAGGAATCTGACCAAGTGCCGTGATAGATGCGTTAATCTGCGCTTTGGTGCGCGCATCAAGCTCTGGATTCACGCTTGCAACAAATTCAGACAAGGATCGTTCATACGAAATCTGAATTCCACGAATGTTGCTCGTAAAGTCGGTAATAGAATTAAAGCTGAACTGACTTTCCACAAGCTCTGTGTCGCGAGTGTCGAAAGGATCAGCGATTTTTCCATTTGCAACTTCATCGGCAATGGTGCTCATTGCTCGTGCGATCTCCTCAAGTGCTGAACGTTCACTGGGATAAGTCAGGCTGCCCTGTCCGGCGCTAATGAATTCTTCTGCATAGGGGCCAGAGCCGTCGAGTCCGGTAGTCCAAGAGGCGAGCAAGAGTCCAGCGACATTTCTAAGTTCAGTAGTCGTTGAGCTCAAATACTCAAAGCGTCGTGCGTCAAAGCCAGCTGCGGTTTGGCTACCACCAATGCCGAAGAGCAAGAATTCGATTGTATGGTATCCCTTCACTGAGTGATCAAAGGTGGCAACATTCGACACCGAAAGATCTGTTCCACTCATTAGAACGCCTTCCAAATCAACGCGATTTACTGGCCAACTATCGAGCGCAGGGTCGAAACCTCGAAAATCTACCGGTCCGAACAAGGCGGTCTCACTTTCTTCCCAAGGAATTCTTGTACGAATCCAAGCGGCTCGCGCTAATTCTAGATTGGCATCTGTTGGATCGGCGACGAAAGTATCGACGGCATTCATCAGGCCATCCGCTTCAACATCAAGACGGCCATAAATATCGAGCACAACGTTGTTGACGAAATTTTCAATTACTCGCCGCTCTACGCTGCCACCGCCGCTTGAAAATCCTCCATCCGAGTTCGGGTCACTGCTCCCCCCACCACCGCCGCAGGCAGCAAACAGTGCTAATGAAAGAACGATACATCCCAGAAATATTGTCTTTTTGCCTAACTTCATTTTTTTGTATTTCTCCATAATTATTCGTTTTAATAAACAAAGCCAAAAGAAGCGCGAACGGTATTTTGGGTGTCAACGTCGGACGCCTCGAACTCTCGCATGCTCCAGTCAAGTTTGGCCGCTACAGCGTCCATGAACGTGTAGGCAACTCCCGCCGTGTAAACGAAACGCTCGAAGCGGGGGTTATCAAAAATACCCTCACTGGTTTCCAGCATTGTGTCGTAGTAATCGACGCGGAAGAATGGTTCGATGCGATGCGCGTCATCGATGTCTGAGAAGAGTGGGACAAGGTCGTAGCCTAATTCAGTCCAGGCACCTAAGGCTTCATCCCCAACAGGTGTTCTCGCTACTTGCAGATTGTTGGAGGGTCGACCGTTACGCTCAGAAATTTCTGCGGCATCATCCAAAGAACCCCACATGAAAAATGTCTTTCCGCGAAAGTTCCTCCAACGGTAATCAGAGTGTCCACTGACAATGAGCAAACCGCCGTCAACATCTAGGTCATCGGTTGGTCTGTTTTTTGTCGTCGAAGGCGCCCAATACACTGAGCCACCGAGCAAGAAGTCCTCACCCCATGGACGCGTATCAAGTCGAGCGACGTAGGCTAGATCTTCGGCGCGATTTACTTCAAATCGCTCTTGATGCCCTGAGGCAACCCAACGCGCAGAACTAAAAGCTGAAGAATCAAGTCCGTTGACTACTTGAAGTGTGAGTTTTCCCCAATCGAGAGTTTTCTCAAGGGCAATCCCAATCTCATCCCACACCGCGGGAAGTACTGTTATTTCCGCCTCCGGTCTACTGGTTCCAAGGTAATCTAAAGGCGTGTAGAAATCTGGAAGGAGGCCGACACCAACATAGAAGCGACCGACTTTTACCTTATAGCCATCGCCAAATTTTTTCTTGAGATAGAGCTCCTCAACGATGACCTCACCACCGTTTTCAACTTCAGATTCAAACTCACCGAACTCCTCGAATTCAAGCTCAAGTGCTGAGCCTGTACCACCGTGTTCAAACTCGATTTCTGCTTCGAAACCTAGTTCGGCTGGTTCGTATTCGCCTTCAATTTCGACAACGAAACGAGTCAAATCGAATGCAGACTTGCTTTTGCTTCGAGAACCTTCTGGGTTTGTTAGTACGTTTTCGTTGTAATCGTAAAACGAGTAACGAATGTCGCCGTAGCCGCTTATCTCTAAATCAAAGAGTGACTCTTCTTCGTCTTCTTCCTTTTTCTCTTCTTTGAGAGCTGCAAGCTCTGCTTGCACTTCGGAGAGAATTTTTTCTCTTTCATCGCTCGCTTTTTTTGTCGTCGATGGTTGTCTGAGCGCTGGGCTGCTTTTTTCCGCTAAAAGTTGTTTCAGCTCCTCGCGAACAATTTCTCGGATTACCTCGCGTTGCACTTGGGGCTTGCTCGCGTCCTCGGCGTTAGTTTGCGGGGCTGATAGGTGGAGGCAGGCCAGCACTGTCAGAAGTCCCAACTTGCCCCGTGTAATTCTGCTCGAAACAGATCTGTGCATCCTAAAATTCATTTCGTTTCCTTTTTGCCCAGGGGCATGGTGATAAAAGCCATTGCTGCTGCATGCTGTTGTTTGGCATGCCGAGCGATACAACGGCAATTAGGATAATGCAAGCGCTAGTCAAAAAAACTGAGGGCATGAGATGCGAAAAGGTGCATTGTCGATTAGCTACTTGGTTAGTGCGACAATTGAGGGGTCTGAGTGAAATAAGCGTCTGAAATAACAGATCAATATTTCAACTAACGTTGACTTAGCTGCTTCTATCTCTGGTGGGTTGGAGATTTCCTAATAAATAGTCGGAAATACGGAAATCAAGATTGTTCTCGTCTGAACCTCTTGGCTGCCTGTTCGCCGAAGCCCTAGAGAATCGCAAGAGTATCGATGAACAGGCAGCCTTCTCAAACGATGAGGAGAAGGTGCCTGTTGATGAGAGAGGGCTTAGGCAGAATTTTTCCGCACCGCCTCAACGAAGCTGATAACGAACTGCTTTTTCCAACTGAGGCTGAAGTCAATCGCAGGTGCGCCAAGATTCGCAAGAGAGGTAGCGCAGATCTTGCCGAGGTTGCTTACGACATCTTGACCAAATCGTACCGCCGCAAATGAGGTGTTGAATCCATGAACGGCAACTATGTTTGCATGTCCATCTGCCGGTAGCGGCATGGTGTAGGGAGAAACAAACTTGCTTCGTCCGTCTCGTTGCTCCACTAGCCTTAGCGCAATGGTGTGCGCTAAGTCGCGTAGCTCGGCGGCGAAAGGATTCTGCTCGCTCTCCCTTGACTCTTCGTCTGCCTGCGAGTCTTTGTAAGGCAAGTCAAAATCATAGCTTGGCACGGCATCCGGACCGTACGCTGTCTCATCGTACTCGGCGAGAAGATCCTCAACGCCAAAGGCTTGGACATCAGGAAGTTTCACGAAAAGCCGAGAGCTCACCGAGAGTCCCCAGAGCATTCCTCGATGGTGTGGAATTTTCAACTCTCGCGGATTGAACGTCTCCAGACTACAGGCAATTTCTGCACGGTCTAGAGGAATCGGAAGTTGCGCGGCAAAACCCATCTCTGAAACGAGTCGTGCCAAAACTTGGCGAGCCGTTCTTGCCCCGTCAATTGGAATCAGCACATGCGCTTCCGGTCCTTCAGGCGCTCTATTGGGGTACACGATAACTTGAGGTTGATACACCTTAGTCTCATAAGCAGGACGCACTTGCTCCTCAACGTAGGTGCAGATTTCATAGGCATCTTGCTCTCTCATCATTTCTCCTATGTAAAACCAGCCCCGCAGGGCAATTGGTGCAAAGAACAGAGCACGGGGGAGCTTAGCGTATCTGAGGATTTTTATCAGGTGAGCAGGAAGGGCCTGATATTGCAGAGTATTTCTACGGACTCAGCGGCGCTCGCAAAAACGCACTGAGGCTATCGTCCCGCCCCCTGGATTTGCAGCGAGCCGGAACTCCCATCCGTAGCGTTCAGAAATCCTGCGGACAATGTAGAGACCAAGGCCGACAGTAAACGCTGGACTATTTGAGGACGCGGTGGTGTTCACTCCTTGCATTATATGATCAGGGATACCTGGACCCGTATCAACAACTTGTAGTTCGTTGTTCTTGAGAGAAACAACAATCTCTCCAGAAATCATGTGTTGCACAGCGTTTCGTAAAAGATTCGACACGAGCACACGAACCAAGGCTTCTTCAGCATGAACGCTCGTAGGCTCTAGCTCTCCTTTTTCTATGCGGATACTTTTTGAACCAACGAGGTCTAGGGATAGTTCGATCACACTATCCAAAATCGGTAGAAGGGAGCAGGAAGTACTTTGTTCTGCCTTTGACACCTCTTCCTT
>CAYGNZ010000178.1:0-6964 GCA_964351345.1 uncultured Bdellovibrionales bacterium
CGAAACGTTTCTCAAAGTTTGAAAGAAACGATAGCGCGCGCTCAGGCTCCTCCGTGTTCCAGGCATTTTTAGCCATTTGCAGCAGAGCTCGGTCACCGCTCCCCAAGTCTCCGTCTGCACTAATGATCGCAAGCAAACGGTCCGCCTCCTCATTTCGTCCACTTTTGCGCAGAATTTGTTCCTCAAGCGATAAGGCTTCCAAGGCGACCGGCGCGCTCGGACCAATTTGTTCTTTTGCTTGCTGGAGCTTAGCCAGCGCAACGTCAAGCTCTCCTTCGGAAAGGAGCAAGGAGACATCCTCAAGAATTTCAGCGAGGGAGAGGGAATGCTCAGAGTTATGAAGAATTCGCTGCTCTGCCTTCTTTGCCTCTTTGCTTGCGCTTGTCTGGGGGTGGAGTCGTCGAATCTCCCGGTACAAGGAGAGTGCATAAGGAAAATTTTGATTCCGCTCAGCGGTCAGTGCTTTTAACAGGCGAAGTTCGGGGAGGAGGTCGTGACGTTTTGAACGTCGGATCTCTTCCTCATAGTGATTTAATCGTTGGCCAAGGTTTTCTGCGGCCTCGCTCGCTTCTGCGGCTTGTTCGATTTCGAGTCGTAGCAGACCTAAAGAGGCATCAAGGTACGCAGGAGTATCCATGCCCACCTGCTCAAAACTATTTCTCGCATCAGAGAAGCGGTTTTCTAGTACGGCGAGCTGGCCTTGTCCAAGATGGGCCCAATGAGCTATGAGCGGAGATTCTGCAGCTTCGGCAAACAAACTTCGGGCTCGGCTAAGGTCTTGCTCTTGATTAAGCAGGGAGTATGCTTCTGAGAGCGAGGAAGGAGTTGATTCGGAGTCGCGGAGAGAATAAAGAGCATAGCCAATCATAAAGGCTATGAAAATGCTCAGACTTTTGTATAAGAGTTTCGTGCTATCTTCTTTTCGTCTCATCTGGGCAAAGCGGTTAAGGTCCTGAGTGCCGAGGAATTTCGGATTCTCATACTTAAACGTGAGCAAAGTTATTACAAGGTAGTTTCGGAGTTTGCCCGGGAGTTATCCGGGGTAAGGTGGGATTTATTTTGAGCAGCCTGGTTTGTGGTCGTCGTGATACTACATCCTTGACCAGGCAAGGCCTCTTTTGTTGACACTATGATCGAAAAACTTGAAGCCGTTTCTGAACGTTACGACGAGCTTAATCAGCTCTTAGGGGATCCTGCCGTGGCAGGCAACCCAGACCAATACCGCAAATTTGCCAAAGAGCACGCCGAGCTCGGTGCTATCGTGACTTGTTACCGGCAATACCAAAAAACCTCGAAGGAACTTCTCGGTAGTGAGGAGATTGTAAAAGAAACTGAAGACGCAGAGATGCGTGAGCTTGCGGCTGCCGAAGTCGAGCAACTGCGCGAGGAGAAAGACGAGCTCTACGAACAATTGTTGCTTCTGCTCCTACCCAAGGATCCCAACGATGATAAAAACATCATCATCGAGCTACGCGCTGGCGCGGGGGGAGATGAGTCTGCTCTCTTTGCAGAGGATCTATTCTCCATGTACTCCCGTTTTGCCGAGGCCCAAGGGTGGAGGGTTGAAATTCTTGATTCCTCAGCTTCTTCAGTTGGCGGTTTTAAGGAAATGGTAGCTCAAATTACGGGCGATGGGGCCTATAGTTTCCTCAAATACGAAAGTGGTGTGCACCGTGTGCAGCGCGTGCCAAAGACTGAAACCCAGGGCCGGGTGCATACCTCGACGGTGACGGTTGCGGTATTGCCCGAAGCGGAGGATGTCGAAATTGATATCCAGGACAAAGATTTGCGAATCGATGTGTTTCGTTCCTCGGGGCCAGGCGGACAAAGCGTGAACACCACAGATTCCGCGGTGCGTATTACTCATATACCGAGTGGTATCACGGCAACCTGCCAGGATGGAAAGAGTCAGCACAAAAACAAAGACAAGGCGATGCTTGTGCTTCGCTCACGCCTTTTTGAAATTAAGCAGGCTGAACTCGATTCTGAGCGAAGCCAGAACAGGCGATCGCAAATAGGAACCGGGGAGCGTTCGGAGAAAATTCGAACCTACAATTTCCCTCAAGGTCGAGTAACGGATCATCGAATAGGGCTTACTATTTATCAGCTTGATACCGTGCTTG
The DNA here is from genome assembly GCA_964351345.1 of uncultured Bdellovibrionales bacterium. Lineage (GTDB taxonomy): Bacteria > Bdellovibrionota_C > UBA2361 > SZUA-149 > SZUA-149 > SZUA-149. The sequence continues at coordinate 2,124 of CAYGNZ010000178.1, forward strand.
GAGGGGATCTCTCGCCCTTACTTGATCCACTTATCGCGCACGACCGGGCAGAGAAGCTCAAGGAAGCTTCCGAGAGTTAGTGCGATGTCAAAACGCGATCCCTCGGGGTCTCATACGCTGCGCGAGCTTCGTCAGCTTCTCCGAGAACGCCTTGAACGCTCGTGTGAAGAGCTCAACAGTCAAACCGCGGCGAATGAAGTTACCGAGCTGCTTACCTCGGCCCTCGGCTATTCGCCCGAGCAACTTGTGTTGTCTTCGGCAGAGCAGGTCGATGCGGCAAAAGAGGCGCGAATCGAACAACTCCTGCTGCGCCGTTGTGCTGGTGAGCCGCTGGCGTACGTTTTAGGAGAGAAAGAATTTTACTCTCGTAGTTTCCTTGTCTCTCCCGAGGTGCTCATCCCGCGCCCAGAAACCGAATTCATTGTCCAACGTGCCCACGAATTGATCTCTGTGCTAAAGCCTCAACGATTTTTTGTTGTTGACGTGGGAACTGGCTCAGGAGCAATTTTGCTTTCACTGGTGAAAGAACTCGAGCAGAGCTTTGGTGCGGAGTATCTGGCGCGTGGAAGTTTTCTTGCGCTCGATCTTAGTCGTGGCGCTCTCAAAGTCGCTCAGAAAAATGCCCAGCGTTTTTTTCTGCAAGACAAGATCTGCTTTGCGCAAGCTGACCTACTTTCTGCGGTGAGTAGTCTTGCTACAGAGGTTGAGTTTTTCCTTTGTCTTTCCAATCCTCCCTACATCCCCGAAACCGAGCCCCTGGCAAAGAGTGTGCAGGAGTATGAACCAAAGCTGGCCTTGCGCTCAGGAGTTGATGGCTTGGACGCAATTCGCGGACTAATCAAACAGTTTGCCGTGCTCCAACAGTCAGGCGCCGACGCAGCGCAGAAGAGCTGCCTATTATTAGAATTTGGCTACGATCAAGGCATTAGGGTAGAATCCCTGGCCCGCGATAGCGGACTTGGTGAGTTTAGAATTTATAAAGATTTACAAGGCATTAGCCGAGTGGTGGAAATAGCGTGCCCGAAGTCCTTTGCATAAATGGTGGTCAAAAGCTGAGTGGAAGCGTGCGGGTATCCGGCGCAAAAAACTCGGCCCTACCTTTACTCTTTGCCACTCTTTTGAGTCCGGAAGAATGCGTGCTGCAAAACGTTCCTGATCTTGAAGATATCTCGGTAACCCTTCGCTTGCTGCGCTCACTTGGCGCGAAGGCAAGTTTTGAGAACAATACGGTTCGTGTTGCAGCGGAACAAATTCGTGGCACAGAAGCGCCTTACGGTTTGGTCAAATCGCTTCGAGCCTCGTTTTGGGTGCTTGGACCGCTTCTCGCTCGGGCGGGTGCAGCTCAAGTGTCCTTGCCCGGTGGGGATGCCATCGGCACGAGACCGGTAGATCTTCACCTCCAAGGATTATCCAGGCTTGGTGCAGATATCCGCATGCAACATGGAGTCGTGGTTGCCACCGCACCGGGAGGACTTCGCGGGGCCAAGATTGAGCTAGGTTTCCCCTCAGTGGGTGCGACGCACAACCTTTTGATGGCCGCATCTTTAAGCCGCGGCGAGACAATCCTTCAAGGTGCGGCGCGAGAGCCGGAAATTGTCGAGCTTGCCGATTTGTTGCGAGAGATGGGCGCGGAAATTGAGGGTGCGGGGACTGAGCGGATTCGAATTCTTGGAAAAGAATCGCTCAGTGGCGCTCAGCATAGCGTTCTTGGTGATCGAATTGAGGCCGCAACATACTTACTCTCGGGTGCAGTAACAGGTGGCGAGGTAGAGGTTACCGGGATTGCGGCTGAAGCCTTGCAGTCATCGCTAGATCTTTTAGAGAATTTTGGTTGTCAAATACAAGCGGGAGCAAATGCGATTCAGCTCAAGGCGCCTGCTTCCTTAAAACCCGTTACTTTTGAGACAGCTCCCTATCCAGGGCTTGCAACCGATGTGCAGCCCCTATTCATGGCCGCTGCCTGCGTTGCAGACGGGGAGAGTGCGGTCAAAGAAAACGTGTTTGAGAATCGATTTGGTCACGTAGCTGAGTATCGGCGCTTCGGTGCGGATATTTCTATTGATGGTCGGCGTGCTGTTGTTCGCGGAGGAAAGCCGCTTAGCGGTGCGCCGGTCGAGGCGGGAGATATTCGTGCGGCGGCTGGATTGGTGTTGATGGGCTTGGTTGCAGATGGGGTTACCCAAATACGGGAGCTCTACCATCTTGATCGAGGATACGATGGACTGGTGAGTAAGATTCGAGCCTTGGGTGCAGATCTTTCCAGAATTCCCGCTTTCGACGGCAAGGAAGTTGTCGTTGGCTGCTAGTTGAAAGCCTTGATGGAAGCAAAGTCGATGAACGCACAACTCGGATTTCAACTACGACCTGCTCAGCCTTACGATCTTGCCTATTTCGTGCCGCATAGCGGCGTGGCAAATGCGGTAGCGCAGCTCGAACTTGCGCTCGATAGTCTGCAAGCGGATACGCGACAATTTCAAACAATTCATCTGAGTGGTCCAAAAGGTGTGGGCAAAAGGCACCTCGCAGAAGGATATGCCCTACGAGCGAAAGAAGTTGGATTGCGCGCGGAGGTCTTTGATCTCTCTGAACTCACCTCACTCTCAGAAGACGATGTGGTGCAACGATTCGTCTCTCAATACGAATTGCTGAAGAGTTGTGGTGGACTGTGTATTTCTTTTTCTCAGCAGCATCCTAAAGAACTGACCGCAAATCCGCATTTGCTTAGTCGTCTACTCGCGGGTCTTTTTTTGCAGCTTGATTTTCCTCAGGAGCAAGAACTTCGACCTCTGCTGTATTCGCTTTCAGAGCGTCACAATCTTCGATTGAGTGAACGAACGATGGCCTATCTAGAACGACGTATCCCCTTGGATCCATTGTCGTTTGCAGACATTTTTGCTAGGGTCAGCCGAATATCGTTTCGAGAGGGAAAACCTGCAGGCATGAGAGTAGTGCGGCAAGCGCTGGAACTCGATATTGAAGCAAGGTCTTCTGAAGAGACAGACGAGGACAGTAAAGAGTCTGGCAGAATAAAGTTTGGCAAAGGGGAGCACACAACTGAATCCGTATGAGCGAAAGAAGAGTAGTCATAACAGGGCTAGGTGCCTTATCTCCAGTCGGTCTTGATGCGCCGACGAGTTGGAAAAATGTGGTCGCGGGTCAAAGCGGGATTGCTGAAATCACTCAATTCGACGCCAGTGACTATCCGAGCAAAATCGCCGGTGAGGTCAAGGGATTTGATCCTGAGAGTGTGGTCTCAAAAAAAGATGTTCGCCGCTACGATCGTTTCTCCCTATTCGCCATTGGCGCCGCGCGAGAGGCCTGGAAAGATGCTGGTCTTGAGTACTATCAGGGTGAGCGGTCTCGTGTAGGGACTATCCTTGGCGTTGGTAGTGGCGGCCTGAAGAGCTTAGAAGACAATCATGCTGCCTTACTTGAGGGAGGACCTCGAAAGCTTTCTCCGTTTCTCATTCCCGCGATGATTTCAAACTTGGCGCCGGGAAATGTCGGTATTGATCTTGGACTTGAAGGCATTAACTACACTGTTACCAGTGCCTGTACTTCTGGAACACACGCCATTGGCGAGGCAGCTCGTCTGATAAAAGGCGGCCTTCAGGATATCGTGGTGACCGGCGGAACAGAGGCTGCAATTGTGCCACTTGGAGTTGGTGGCTTTGGTCGCATGCGAGCCCTCTCAACTCGTAACGACGCGCCTGCTGAGGCGAGCCGACCGTTTGATAAAGATAGAGATGGATTTGTCATTGGTGAGGGTTGCGGAATCCTCGTGCTTGAAGAGTACGAGGCTGCCAAGGCTCGCGGAGCAAAAATCTACGCTGAAGTTGTGGGCTACGGTTTCTCTTGTGATGCCTACCACATCACCGCACCGAAAGAGGGAGGAGAGGGAGCAGTGGCCTGTATGAAAATGGCGCTTAAAGATGCAAATCTTAACCCTGAGCAAGTCGCCTATATCAATGCGCATGGAACCTCTACACCGATTAATGATCCGGCGGAGTCTGCTGCGATAAAAACGGTGTTTGGTGCCTACGCAAAAGAGGGCCTGATGGTCAGTTCCACTAAATCAATGGTGGGACACCTTCTTGGGGCTGCCGGCGGGCTTGAGGCGGTATTCCTCGCAATGGCAGTGAAAGACTCTCTCGTGCCGCCGACGATTAATCTTAGCAACCCTGATGAGGCTTGTGATTTAGATTATGTGCCAAATTCCGCGCGAGAGACGGCAGTCCAGTATGGAATGTCGAACTCCTTTGGTTTTGGCGGAACAAATGCCTCTGTGATTCTGGGCGCGGTCTAATGTCAGTTGCAGCGGAGCGGAGTGAAGAAAGTACCTATCCAACGGTACGTGTCGCAAGCCGAGTAGCAGGTACGGGCTACCATCTTCCGGAGCAGGTAATTACCAATGATTACTTTGCCTCCTACCTTGATACGAGCGACGAATGGATTCAGGAAAGAACTGGAATTCGTGAGCGACGCTGGGTTGAGGGTGATGTTGCTGCGAGTGAATTGGCCGAACCCGCAGCGCGAAACGCAATCGCGCGGGCGGGATTGAAACCAGAGGACATCGACGGGATTGTCTTTGCAACGGTAACTCCTGATTATGCCTTTCCAAGCTCAGCAGCCTTCCTCCAACATCGCCTCGGCTGCAGGGGAGGACTCGCCTTTGATGTGAACGCAGTTTGTTCGGGCTTTCTCTACGCGATCACTACTGCTGACGCGCTCATTGCAAAAGGTTTAGTTAAAAACGCTCTCGTTGTCGGTTGCGATATATACAGCAAGATAATTGACAAAAACGATCGTCGGACCTGTATCTTGTTCGGCGATGGGGCAGG
>CAYGNZ010000179.1:0-6863 GCA_964351345.1 uncultured Bdellovibrionales bacterium
CCAATAAACGCCTGATTGACTACTTACACAAAGATCAATTCCTCGCCCGTCTTGAGTCCGGCACCCTGCCGGACAAAATTCAAGGAGTGATTCACCTCGGCGCTTGCTCATCAACTACTGAACGCAATGCCGAGTATATGATGAGCAACAATTATCAGTTCTCTAAAACTCTCGCCTCATGGTCACTGCATCGCGGTATTCGCTTTGTCTACGCCTCTAGTGCTGCGACCTATGGTGATGGTGAAAATGGTTTTCAGGACGAAGAAGCCGAGTTGTCATCTCTACGTCCTCTCAACGTGTATGCGCTTTCTAAACAACTGTTTGACCAGTGGGCGGTACACACAGGAGCCCTGAAAGAGTGCGTTGGCTTGAAGTTTTTCAATGTCTACGGGCCAAACGAGTATCACAAGGGAGAAATGCGCAGTGTGGTGCAGAAGTCCTTTGAGCAAATCCAAGAAAAAGGAAGTGTCTCGCTGTTTAAATCACATCACCCGAACTATAAAGACGGCGAACAGCTTCGAGACTTTGTCTACGTGAAAGACTGTGCCGATGTGTTGTGGTGGCTGCTTGAGAATCCCAACGTGGGGGGGTTGTATAATCTCGGTACGGGAACTGCTCGTCACTGGAAAGATTTGGTGACCGCAATTTTTTGAGCAATGGGGAGAGCACCTAAAATAAAGTCCATTGAGATGCCCGAGCGTCTGCGTGGCAAGTATCAATACTTAACGCAAGCAGAGATGAAGAAGCTCAGCGATGCGGGCTACCCTTCCTCTTTCACCTCGCTAGAGGACGGCGTAAAAGACTACGTGCAGAACTATTTGCAACAAGAGTATCCGTTTTTCTAAGTGTCCGCATTAGACGCGACAAGACTCTCTTCCCACCCCTGCGACTGATAAGAGAGTCTCGCCTCGGAATTAGACTACAGCAAATAATGCTGAGGAATGTTTGCTTGATGATCTCTGAACTCTCCCCAGGGAACTGACTGGGTCCCGATTGCTCGATGAACTTCAAACGTCAGAGTATGAAGATTTAGAGGTTTGGTGAGAAAGCTATACCCTAGCTCTATGGCTCGCAGACGATCCGAGAGTTCTGGATAGCCGGTCACCATCACAATTGCGCATTCTGGAGAACGCTCTCTCACCAATTCGGCAACCGCAAAGCCATCATGCTCACCAAGACGTAAGTCCGTCACGACCGCATCAAACTGGCATTCTCGTAGGAGATCCGCGGTCTCCTCCATGGAGGCAGCGGTGAGTAAATTACAACCTGACTCCTGTAAGGCGTAGCCAAACATTTCAAGTACGAGTGGTTCATCATCAACAAGTAATACTTTTGGTCTATTTTGCTTCATGACTATTCTCCTTGTTCAGTGAACGAACTGCGGGGCTGAGTTGATTGAGCAGCTTGCTCTGCCTCGGAGTTTCTACGTTGCGTGATAAAAATTCCTGTTTCCAAGGTGAGAAACAGAATCGCGCCAAAGAGACATTCTAGATTAGTAGCTTCAACCATTGCTCGCTTCGCTCCTGTGTCCTTTGATTAGTACTTCGTGCCCCTCGGCACCTGCTGACATCAACAAGTATGGCTAGGCACAAAGAATTAAAAAAGCGAATATAATGAATAGAAACTATTCCCTATGGGAATACAAAGGTATTGCGGGGTAAGCGGATTATTCCTCGAACGCTGCTAAGTCTTGTAGCTCTTGCTCGAAGCCCCCTGAAAGAATGGGAAAGCGGCACCAGGTTTTCGGATCCAAATTTTCATCATCGAGGTGAAACGAGGGGGCATAACGCTCTCGTTTCCATTGGTTGCGACTCCAAAGGCGAAAGAACTTGGTAATCCAGGCTTTGACTTGTTCTGGCTCCCAAGAGTCCTGAAGCTGGCGAAGATGAAGGTAAATCTCTACGGGTGATAACTTATCGCGGATCGCAAGGCGTTCAATGTTGTCGAGCACCGGATACGGCATCAAATCATTTTCATCGGTTTGACTCGCATCGGGTGGACGAAGTTCGGCGGTTGGTGCTTGCGAGGTGATCAGATGCAATATTGGCAAGGACTGGCGACCTGAGTCTTGTTCAGGCCCTAGCGTTTCCATCCACTGCAACCAAGAAAGTAAAAACGCTTTATCGATTCCCGCAATTGGACTTAAACCACCGCAAGTATCCCCATCCATTGTGGTGTAGCCAACGGCCGCTTCGGAGCGATTACTCGTTGCCAGCAACAAGGCACCTTTAAGATTCGCAATAAACCACACCAGTGGACCTCGCGCTCGCGCCTGGATGTTCTGGAGAGAAATATCGTGATTGCTCCACGTGAGTTCGGTGGAGAGAGCAGAAGAAACAAGCTCGCTATAGGTATCAACGACCTGGTCGATTTCAAAGGCGGTGAAATTTGCTCCAAGTGCCTCCGCAAGCGCCTTTGCTGCATCATGTGTTTGAGTGCTGCTATTTTTTGTTCCTTGGTAGGCAGTAGTGAGGAGTTGCTCGGTGAGCTCGCTAAGATTTTGAATATCCTTCACCCCGTCGATATACGACAGACGCTCCTTCACTTTTTTGAGACCGAGCTCCGAAACAGCGAACTCTAAGGCTTTGGCAGCTAAGATGGCACAACCTGCGGAATCTGCTCCACCACTAAGTGAAATTACAAATCCGCGCGCTCGCGATTTTCTCAAATAATCAAAAAGGCCAAGAGTTACTGCACGGGTAAATTCTTCCTCTTTCAGCGTCGTGCTCCGCTCCCAGGATTGAGTTTCCGCGACGGCTTGTTTACTGGACACTTTTGGCCAAGCAAACGGCAAGGAAATTACCTCATACACGGGAACTTCTTCCGTGGAGCTGTCTTGGGCAACCACCCCCTGGTTCAATCTGCTACGTTGCAGGCGATTTTCATCGACATCGATGACAGCTTCAGTGAGCAAACAATCCTCGTAAGAAAATCTTGGGCCTTGTGCTACCAGTTTTCCAACCGAGGCGATCAGACTGCCACCGTCATAGATTATCCTACCCGCCTCGTTACCAAGAAGGTTGGCATACACATACGCAGCTCCATACGCCCGTGAACCCTCAAGGACAAATCGCTTGCGAACCTCTAACTTTCCGAAGGCAAAGTGGCTCGCACTCGGGTTTAAGATCACATCAACGGATTGCATCGCAAGCTGCGCGCCGGGTCTATCCGCAACCCAGGCATCTTCACAAATCTCGAAACCAATTCGAGTGCCCGCGATATCGAAAATATAATCTCCAAGTGGAACAACGGTTTCGCCAAGCTGAATCTGAGAACGCTTTCTCTTGGGCCACGGTCGAAACCACCGTGGTTCGTAGTGGATACCATCACCACTGAGAAATCTTTTCGCCACCAGCCCCACGATGGCGCCATCAACAAAGACACAGGCACAATCATAAAGTGCTGCTTCAAAAGAAATTGGCACACCCACTGCGACAACCAAGCCGCTTGTGTGTGGAGCAATTGCGAGCAGCTCTTCTTTCGCTCGCTCCGCGAGGTCTGCGCTGAAAAACGCGTCCTCGCATCCATAGCCGCTCACCGCCAGCTCAGGGAGGCAGAGCAGCGAAACATCAGCCTGACGTGCAGCGCTAATCGCATCGAGAATTCGTTGACGATTGCCCTGCCAATCCAGAGGTGTGAGGTTCAGCGCCGCGGCAGCTAATCGAAGTAACTTCATAGGTAAAGTATTAGATATCTTGGCATTACGTATTTTGTACTGTTGCCACTTAAACTTACAGCCATGACGGCTCTCGCGACTGAGCGCTAATTGCGCCAGACATTACTACTGAAATCCACTGCACGCTAGTTGCACAGAAAAACCTCATTCCCTCTCACTCTACTAATAAATCTCCCGTTCATCCACATACTGCCACCTGGAATTGACGGGTAGTATCGCGCAACGTTACTACTAAGACGTTCAGCTTCAGCTTGAGTTCACAGACAACACGATTGGAGATTCGTATGTCGAAAGAAATTGAATCGCTTCTTCACGAAGAGAGAAGTTTTGCGCCCTCAGCTCAGACCTCACAAAGTGCCCATGTGAAATCCCTGGAAGAGTATAAAGCGCTCTACGAACGCTCAATTAAGGAGCCGGAGAGTTTCTGGGCTGAACAAGCAGAGCAGAATCTTGAATGGTTTAAAAAATGGGATTCAGTGCTTGAGTATGACTTTGATTCCATCGGCACCAAGAAAGCGCCTTATGTGAGCTTTTTCCGTGGTGCAAAAATCAATATCACTCACAACTGTCTTGATCGACATTTAGACAGCCAAGGGGAGAAAGCGGCGCTGCTTTGGCAAGGAGAAGCTGAGGAAGAAAAGAGAAGCCTCAGTTACAAAGAACTGCACCGTGAAGTCTGTCGTTTCGCAAACGTGCTCAAAAAGCACGGGGTAAAAAAGGGCAGCATGGTTACTATCTACATGCCGATGGTACCTGAGCTGCCGATTGCTTGCCTTGCGTGCGCTCGGATTGGCGCGATCCACTCCGTCGTTTTTTCTGCCTTTAGCCCTGACTCACTAAAAAATCGGGTGATCGACTGCGAAAGTGACGTCGTCATTACCGCTGACGTGAGCTACCACTCGGGAAAGGTTGGTGAGCTAAAATCAAAAGTCGATGAAGCCGTTGCCGATTGCCCAAGCGTAAAAAAAGTATTTGTCTACAATCGCGGCAATACCACCCCGAGTATGAAGGAAGGGAGAGATTTTTGGTGGCATGAGGAAATGGCCGCTAGTGATATCAGCGATGACTGCCCCGCAGAACAACTCGATGCAGAAGATCCGCTTTTTACCCTCTACACCAGCGGAAGCACGGGAAAACCAAAGGGAGTGCTCCACACCACCGGCGGCTACAACCTGTGGACTCATCTAACCTTCAAATACATCTTCGACATTAAGCAAGACGATATCTTTTGGTGTACCGCGGATGTCGGTTGGATCACCGGGCACTCGTACATCGTCTACGGGCTGCTGCCCAATGGCGCGACTAACGTCATGTTTGAAGGCACACCAACCTATCCCGAGCCAGATCGCTTTTGGAAAATAGTTGACGACTACAAAGTAAGTATTTTCTACACCGCGCCAACGGCTATTCGTGCTCTGATGCGTTTAGGAGATAGTTGGCCAGAAAAGCATTCGCTTGAGAGCTTACGTCTGTTAGGCACCGTGGGAGAGCCGATAAATCCAGAAGCATGGATCTGGTATCACAAAGTTATTGGAAAAGAGCGCTGCCCCATTGTCGATACTTGGTGGCAAACTGAAACAGGTGGAGTGATGATCACCACCCTTCCGGGTGCGCACTCTACGAAGCCAGGCTCTGCAGGGATGCCTTTTTTCGGTGTCGAGCCCAAGGTGCTCAAGGATGATGGCAGCGAAGCGGCGGTCAATGAGGGCGGAAGTCTGGTAGTCACCAAGCCTTGGCCTGGTATGATTCGAGGTGTGTACGGTGATGCCAAGAATGAACTTATCAAAAACGTTTACTTCTCCGCTTTTCCTGGGAAGTATTTCAGTGGTGATGGATGTCGAATTGATGAGGATGGCTACTACTGGCTCCTCGGTCGCATTGATGATGTGATAAACGTAAGTGCTCATCGTTTCGCAACGGCTGAAATCGAAAGTGCGCTTGTTGCTCATAAAGACGTCGCCGAGGCTGCCGTGGTTGGCAGACCCCATGAAACAAAAGGCCAAGCGATTTATTGCTACGTCACTCTTCACCAAACGGTTGAGGCGAGTAAAGAACTCGAGCAGGAACTCATTCAGCAAGTCAGGAAAGAAATTGGCCCCATTGCCACTCCTGAGGTAATTCACCTCACTCCGGCTTTGCCCAAGACTCGGTCGGGAAAAATTATGCGTAGAATTCTGCGCAAGATTGCTGCAGGAGAATTAGAAGGCCTAGGAGATACTTCAACACTCGCAGATCCGAGTGTCGTTGATGCGCTGATTGCGGGTAGACAGTAAACGGGGGGATTCGGAAGTAAGTGAAAATGTTTGAGGTCGCAGCGCTGTGCACCATCCTTCAAGTACCACAACCCCAATGGGTGCGCGGTAGCCTGAGGAATTAACTGTTCACTCGATGGGGAGTGGCTTGCTCAAACAAAAGCGTCTCATTCGAGAGCGCTTGTATTGCGAGTGGATACTGGTCAAACCAATAATCTCGCCCTTTAATAGTCACACAATAGGTGACAAAGTCGCCAGTTTGATGACAGGTAAAAGATCCCGTAAGAGCTTTTCCAATCATGTAACCAGCGAAGCGAAACGAAGAATGAAAGAATCGCAAGCGAATCTCCCAAATCTTTGTAGCTCCACGCGGTGTCGGTTCTATCTTGCAATCAAGTAGAACTTCCTTACCGTGTAAAGTTTGCTTCTTCTTTATGCGATTAAAGGCTCTCAATACAGAAACGTTTTGAGAGTTTGTTTTTCTAGCTGTAGTAGTTTTCTTTTTCATATGACACCTCACACATTTACTACAGGCTCCGTGCTTCCAAACAGCCTTAGCTGTCTCGAAGCACGGCAACCCGCAGAGTGTGTAACGTGTCTCTACCCTCCTCTTGCGAACCAATTGCACTCGCACGAACAGGGCGAAAATTGAACGTACTTCTCCGCCTGGCTACCACCGTTTTACGGTAGTACTATAAAACCTAGTTGTTCCCAAAAAACCTATGCGACGCCGGTTGAATCCAACCTAAACATCTAAAAAAAACCTTAGCACAAACGCCGACCTCTGCTGATTGAGGCAAAGTGCGCAAATCAGCAAAAGCGGCGCTTACTTCCGTCCCGTCTACGCTAAAAAAATATCAAAGAAATCGTGGTGGATTTGCTCGTCTCAGGAAAAACGGCGACTGTCATGGCAAGAGCACTGCCTAGAACCTGAA